>JADZAD010000270.1 GCA_020852775.1 Anaerolineae bacterium | reverse complement strand
GTCAACGCGCTGCTTACCACCGGAGATACGCTCTTTACCGCCGGAGATCGCCTGATTGCGTGGTCGCTCACAGATGCCTCCACCCCGGTGCCAGGCAGCGAACTGAACCTGCCCGGCACCGCCTATCATCTCGCGCTCTCCTCAACAGGCAACCTGATCGCCAGCGGGGAGAGCGGCCTCGGCATTTACCGCCGGGAGGGCGACATGCTGGTGGAGGTCGCCACCATGCGGACGAGCAGTCCGGCCCTGCAGACGCTCGCCACCGGGGAGCGAATGTACACGGCGCTTGGTTCCGGTGGGCTTCTCGTCAGCGACCTTTCCGCCCCGGAAGCACCCACTCCACTCTTTATTTACACCTCACCGCTTGGCCGGTTCGTCGCTGATATGTATCTCTGGCCGAACGGACGCCTGTTCGTTGCCTGGGAAAATGGCGTGGAACTCCTCGATACCACCAGCTCCAGCGCAGGAGAGACCGCCAGTACAGCCGGGCCGCGTCTGCTGAACGTAATTCCGCTGGCTGACGGGCCCGTGCGCAGCGTCACTATCTCCGAAGACGGATCGCTTGCCAGTGCTGCCCTGGGGGATGAAGGGATAGCCCTGCTCGATCTGGCAGACGTGCGGGCCCCCGTGCTGCAAGACAGGTTGGGCATCTCCGGTACAGCCCTTGACAGCGTTTTCGCGGGAGACAACCTGTATGTCGCTACTGGCCGCTGCGGATTGCAGGCCTTCGCCCCAAGCGCGGGAGAGACACTCACACCGATCGCTCGCTGGCGCGGGATGTTCCTCTCCGATGTACTCACCGCTGACGGACTGATCTATGGCGCGGATTCGAGCCGGCTGGTCGTGCTGCGCCCCCTGTCCGGTGCTCCTGTGGCAACTACGCCCTTGCCCCAGTCTCCTTACCCGACAGACAGGCAGGACAATCTGCCACTTGCGCTGGACCTGGCGTGGGGGCCTGCGATGGATCCATGTGACGAGAGGACCTATGCCGTATTCTTCGGTACCGCGGACGACCCACCACTCCTCAGCGAAGGATTGCACGGCACCAGCCTGAGCATCGGGGATCTCGATCCACTGCGAACCTATTTCTGGCGTGTGGAGGCGATCTCAGCGGATGGAGAGCGCCTCCGTGGGCCGATCTGGCGCTTCACAACAACCGTGTCAGACACCGGGCAGATGCGCCCGGACGCACCGATCACCCTGCTTGACTGGCTGCTGGAACACCCCGGTGTCCCTGCCGCGCTGGTTGCCCTGCTGCTTATTGGGGGCGGTCTGTCCTACTGGCGAATAAGGCGCGCGCGGCGCACCCATCATTGAAGTGGGTCAGTCCACGAGTGCAGCCGCTCCGGAAGCCGTGTAAAATGGCGGGGACAGATCACCATACAGGACGACAGGATGCCAGTAACCTTCGATTCGCTCTTCCTGGCACATATCGCCGCTTCATACGATAAGCAGGTCTACCTGCACGACTCGCTGGGCGACAATCATCGCTGGCAGTTTGACCTCACCGAAGGCATTCTGACCTTCAACAGCCGGCTGTCATTCGCTGCTCAGGTACTGGGTACCGAGTCTTTGGAATCCCACACCTGGATGTGGGGCTGGGCAAACGAGGCCAGCGGAATCCCTCCCCACCTGCTGGAGGCCGCGCTGAAGATGAGAGCCCTTGGTGAGCGTGAGCATATCCGTGCCTTCACCGCCTCGCAGATGCTGCTGGATGGCCATATCAGTGGCTATCGCTTCGCAGTAAGTGCCTGTGGGGTCACGCAAGCTAACTGCTTCTACCGGGCAGAATATGATGGTGGCGCGCTTTATCTGCTTATCCGTGATCCGGCTTTCCGCTGGAGAATCACGGACCCGCTGCTGCGAATCGCCCGGCTGTTCCCGGAGATGGTCGCGAAGGTCGGCATCAGCAATCATCTGAACGCGCTGCTGCATTACCTGCAATTTTACGAACTGGACTGGACACGTACCGATCGGTATATCTCGGCCCGGCAGCCTGGAACAACTCTCACCGCTGAGTTTGACGCGGAGCACCGCCTGGTGACTCTTTCCGCGATGCATGCCTGAAACGAAACCGCTTCAACCCGGAGGAGCGACCATGCCCAATGATGTACTGTGCTACGGTGACATCGCTCTCGACAACGTGATGCATGTCTCACACTTCCCCACGCCTGAACGAAGCGTTGTCTTCCATCGTGAGAGCTACCACATCGGAGGGACGATCTGCAATTCGGCGGTCTGCCTCGCAAGCTGGGGTGTGCCGACGACGATGGCCCTGAGCTATGACCTCGGCGAAGATGACTACGCCGATCAGCTTCTGAAGCTGCTGAGTGCCTTCCCGGCCCTTGACCTGAGCCTCGTCCGGCGCAGCCCGAACACGGTCACCCCGTACTGCCGGGTGCTCGTCATCCCGGATGGAGAGCGCGCGCTGCTGAACTACCGCTACAGTGAGAAGGCAGATCATGAACTCAGCATCGATCTGCACCGGGGCGAAAAGTATCTGATCGCCTCAATTTACGGCTTGGCCCGGCGCTTCGCCGCACTCCGGGCCTTCCGTGAGCGCGGCGTCACGACGGTAATGGGCGACATCTACTGGCCGGATTATCCCGACCTGCGGGAGATCGACATTATCATCAATTCCGCCTCCACGCTGAGGGGGATGGACGCGGCCGTCGATGTACGCGCCGCGACCCACGCCCTGCAGCAGGCTTCCGGCGGGATCGTGATTACCACCGACGGCGATGGGCCAGTCTATACGGTTGACCGGGACGGAAGCTGGTCAATCGTCCAGCCTTACCCGGTCAAGGCCGTCGATACCACCGGGGCGGGGGATGCCTTCCGCGGCGGCATCGTCTATGGGCTGCTGCAGGGCTGGAACCTGATCGATGCGGTGCGCTGGGCCTGCGCCGCCGGTGCGATAATCGTGCAGCAGGTCGGCGCGACTAACACCGCGACCGTCGAGCAGACATTTGCCCTGATGGAGCAGGTCAGGCTGGTGGAGCAAGGAGAATAACAGATGAGGAGCCGGGTGTTCTGCTTCGGAGACGCGGCGCTGGATAACATCGTGCCCATCGAAGCCCTGCCGTCGCCGGAGTACGCCGCGATGTTCTACACAGAGAGCTTCTACATCGGCGGCACGATCTGTAATACGGCGGTTGATCTCGCCAGTTGGGGCGTCCCCACCACACTTGCCACTGCCTATGATCTGGGCTTCGATGAATATGGAGACAGGCTGATCGACCTGCTGCAGGCGTTCCCGGCGCTTGACCTCTCGCGGATCGCACGGCGACAGGATACGCATACACCGTACTGCCGCCTGCTCGTCACACCCGATGGCGAACGCAGCATGCTGGGGTTCCGCCCGCGCCAGGAACCGGATCGTCACCTGTCACCGGAGATGGTGAGCGACGAGCAGATCATCGTGGCGAACGCCTCGGTAGACGTGCGGCATCTTGACGCCTTCCATGCCCTGCGTGCCCGGGGTGTGCTGACCGTTTCAGGTGACATCATCAACCCGGCACACCCCGATCTGCCCGCGGTAGCAGTGGCGATCAACTCCGCCGGGATGATCC
>JADZAD010000269.1 GCA_020852775.1 Anaerolineae bacterium | reverse complement strand
GTACCATACACTCGTGACTCCGTACCCTTTGACCTTGGACGGGCCGCGCAGAACATGATGGTGGCAGCTCGTTCCGAGGGAGTAGGCTCTGTGATGGCGACCCTGTACCAGACAGATCGCGCCGCCGAGGCGCTGAAGCTGCCCGCCGGACTGACGGTTCCGTGGTGTATCTCGTTCGGCTACCCGGCGGAAGAGCCAGCCGGGCCACCGCGTAAAGGAGGCCGGCGATCCTTTGAAGAGGTCGTTCACTGGGAGGAGTGGTAGTCCTTCAGAAAAGGTCGGCACGTGTTAAGATTTCTTCAAAGAGGGCGGCGGCAGGGTTGACACGCCCTGTGAACTATGATACATTCTCGTCAGGTCTGTGAGGAAACGCACAACACTATGAGATCCGTGTCCTTCAACTCTGTATCCCTTCTCGGTGTAGTATCGCTTCTCGCCCTTATTATTAAGGGGCAGGAGCTTTAACCGGTTGGGAAGGTGCTGAAGCACATTCGCAAAGCGCACTGAGCGCCCCCAACCGGGGGCGTTTTTTTTTGAGCGTGCCGGATTTCAGGTAGCTGTAACAGGAGCAGCAGGCATGACAGAAGTTACGATGATGACAATACTGCCGGTGGTGATGATGGCGATAGTGTCATTTGCCGGGTTCAGCATGTTTGTCGCCGGGCAGCCCAGGCGTGCACCTCAGTCTGCGCGAGTTGTGGCACGGACGCGTCAATCGCGCCCGTCTGCCCGTTGATAGAAGGCCGGCAGGAGCCCCCTTGATGTTGTCAGGAGGCTCCTGTTTTGTATCAAGGCTGCACGGCCTGTTTCTGTCGATCGGGCAACCGTAACGCCAAACGTCAGTAGAACGGTTCATCAGAGGGAGAAGAGAGACCATGAAGAAGACCGGAGCACAACTCATCTGGGAGGTGCTGGTGCATGAGGGAGTCGATACGGTGTTCGGCTACCCCGGCGGCACCATCCTGCCCGCCTACGACGCGCTGCTCGATTACCCCATCCGCCACGTACTGGTGCGGCACGAGCAGGGCGCGGCGCACATGGCGGATGGATATTCCCGGGCTACTGGCCGGGTGGGGGTTGCAATTGGCACCTCCGGCCCCGGCTCGACTAACCTGGTCACCGGGATTGCGACCGCGATGATGGACTCCTCGCCGATTGTGTGCATTACCGCGAACGTGAGCAGTGCAGCTATCGGTAGTGACGCCTTCCAGGAGACGGACGTGACCGGCATTACCCTGCCGATTACTAAGCACAACTACCTGGTGACCCGGACGGAGGACATCGTCCCCTCCCTGCGTGAGGCGTTCTATATCGCGCGTTCCGGTCGCCCGGGCCCGGTGCTGGTGGACATCGCCAAAGATGCCCTGCAGCGCAGCATTGAGTTTGAGTGGGATGACACCCCGGTGCGCCTGCCTGGCTATCGTCCAAATCTGCGTGCTATGCCTGAGGAATACGAACGCGCGATCGAGATGATCAACAGTGCGCGCCGTCCGCTCATCCTCGCCGGTCACGGTGTGATGATGTCAAATGCGATGGACACCCTGAGACGCTTCGTGGACAAGACCAACATCCCCGTTGCGATGACCCTGCTCGGACTCGGCGGTTTCCCGGCGAGCCATCCGCTTAACCTGGGCATGATGGGCATGCACGGCGAGGCATGGGTGAACACTGCCATCCAGGAAGCCGACCTCCTGCTGGCATTTGGTATGCGTTTTGACGACCGGGTGACGGGGAACCTCAAGACCTACGCGGTCAACGCCCGTAAGATCCATATCGAGATCGACCCAAGTGAGATCAACAAGAATGTCAGGGTTGACGTGGGCATCGTCGGTGACCTGCGAGAGACGCTCGAAGAACTGCTGCCGAAAGTTGCTGAGGGCGATCGTTCGGAGTGGATCAACTACATCACTGATCTCAAGGGTGACTCCGCGGTGCGGGATATCCAGCAGCTTCCGGATACTGGCCACCTCTATGCTGCACATGTGATCAATGACCTGTGGCGCCTGACAGCCGGCAAGGCGGTCATCGTCACCGACGTGGGCCAGCACCAGATGTGGGAGGCCCAGTACTACAAGCACGACTACCCGCGTAAGCTGATCACCTCTGGCGGCCTGGGGACAATGGGTTTTGCCCTCCCAGCGGCGCTGGGGGCTAAGCTCGGCCTGCCCGACGAGGAAGTCTGGGTGATCGTCGGAGATGGCGGTTTTCAGATGACAGCGGCTGAACTCTCCACCTGTGCGCAGGAGGGTGCCAAGATCAACGTTGCCGTGATCAACAACGGCTTCCTTGGTATGGTGCGCCAGTGGCAGGAGTTCTTCTACAACCGCCGTTACTCGGCCACACCGATGCGCAGCCCGGACTTCGTCAAGCTGGCGGAAGCGCACGGCCTGACGGGGCTCCGCTGCACTACGCGTGGTGACATCGAACAGGTCGTTGCCGAGGCCCGTGCGACGGAAGGAACCGTCGTGATTGACTTCCGGGTTGAACAGGAAGATGCGGTCTACCCGATGGTGCCCGCCGGGGCGGACCTGCACGCGATGATCCGCCGCCCGTACAGCCCGCTGGTCGAGACGTCGGACGACCCGGCGAAGTAATACTGATTATCCGGGGAGGGCGGACACTCTGCCCTCCCCTACAGGGGAGAGAAAACATGCAGCAGACGTTCATGGTGTACGTGGAAGATAAGCCGGGTGTGCTCAACCGTGTCGCTTCACTCTTCCGCCGCCGAAGTTTCAACATCGAGTCGCTCACGGTCGGCCACACGGAGACACCCGGCGTCTCCCGGATGACGGTCGTGATGGATACCGACGATATGACCGCCCGCCGGGTCGAAGCAAACCTCTACAAGCTGGTGAATGTGCTGCGGGTCGAGAACATCGCGCATAAGCGCTCGGTCATCCGTGACCTGGTGCTGCTCAAGGTACGCGCGACGTTTGAAACGCGCCCGCAGATCTTCCAGATCGTCGAGGTGTTCCAGGGCCGCGTGGTGGATGTCACCGGTGAGACGGTGATCATCGAAGTGACCGGCACTGAAGAGAAGATCGACAGCGCCATCGAGGTACTGAACCCTTATGGCATCATTGAAATGGTTCGTACCGGCATGGTAGCGATGGGCTGCGGTGACGACACGCCGAGCGTCAATCCGGAATTCGTACATGCCAGCGCCGTAGCGCCGGGCCCGGTCCAGTAGGGTAACATTATGGGCGGCGCCGCCTCAGGCAGCGTCGCCCGTCTCTTTATTGACTCTGAATTCATCTGCATCTCAGAAGGACAGGATACGTTCGATGGCAACGATTTTCTATGACAAGGACGCGGATCTCTCACTGATTCGCTCGAAGAAGGTAGCAATCATCGGTTACGGCTCACAGGGGCATGCTCACTCACTGAACCTGAAGGACAGTGGTGTTGAGGTCGTCGTCGGCCTGCGTGAAGGTAGCAAGAGCTGGGCTAAGGCCGAAGCTGCCGGGCTGAAGGTGCTTTCTGTCGCCGAGGCTTCGAAGTGGGCCGATGTGATCATGATGCTCGTCCCGGATACCTCTGCGCCGCAGATTTACCGTGAGAGTGTCGAGCCGTACCTGACAGCGGGCAAGACCCTGATGTTCGCGCATGGCTTCAATATCCGCTATGAAACCATCAAACCCCCGGCGGATGTCGATGTGACGATGTGCGCGCCCAAGGCCCCCGGCCACCGTGTCCGTGAGACCTACGCCGAAGGCGGCGGTGTGCCCTCGCTCATCGGTGTGCACCAGGATGTCAGCGGACAGGCCCAGGCCCAGGCGCTGGCATATGCCAGCGCGATCGGCAGCGGGCGCGCTGGTGTGCTGGTGACGACCTTCAAAGAGGAGACCGAAACCGACCTGTTCGGCGAGCAGGTCGTACTCTGCGGTGGTGTCACCGCGCTGGTCAAAGCCGCATTCGAGACGCTGGTCAAGGCCGGTTACCAGCCTGAGATC
>JADZAD010000268.1 GCA_020852775.1 Anaerolineae bacterium | reverse complement strand
GCATTCGCACTGGCGGCGAAGGTCATCGGCGTGACGATCACCTCGTCACCTGGCTGAATCCCCAGCGCGAAAACCGCCGTGTGCAGCGCAGCCGTGCCGCTGTTGACAGCGACCGCATGGCTCACGCCGATGGTATGGGCAAAGGCCGCTTCAAACTCCGCCACCTTCGGGCCGGTGGTCAGCCAGTCCGAGCGCAGCACCGCCACGACCGCAGAGATGTCCTCGTCGCCAATGGTCTGTCGGCCATACGGCAGAAGCGACCGGCGCACCGGTGTCCCGCCGTCAATGGCCAGTACCGTGCCAACCATCGTCAGGACTCGATTTCCGCCATCGCCCGGAGCTGATCAATCGTCAGCCACTCATCGTTGGCGTCACTGGAGTACGAGAAGCCATCAGAGAGCGTTTCACCGTCCGACCACAGGTCCTGCCCCCACCAGGGGTAGACCGGCAGGACGACATACCGATCAGTGAGGCGCACGGAGTGACGCGCCTCATCCTCGGAGACCAGCACCTCGTGAATCTTCTCGCCCGGGCGGATGCCGATCTGCTTTACCTCGATCCCCGGCGCCATTGCCTCAGCAAGGTCCATAATGTTCATGCTGGGGATGCGCGGGACGAAGACTTCGCCGCCGTGCATCTGCTCGATCGCGCTGATCACGAAGCGCACACCCTGCTCCAGCGTGATCCAGAAGCGCGTCATGCGCGGGTCGGTCACGGTGATATGCCCCGCCTGGCGCTGCTGCAGGAAGAGGGGGATCACGCTGCCCCGGCTGCCGACGACATTGCCGTAGCGCACACACGAGAAGCGCGTTCCGCTCTTCCCGGCGTAGGCATTGCTCTGTACAAACAGCTTCTCAGCACACAACTTGGTTGCGCCATAGAGGTTGATCGGGTTGACGGCCTTGTCCGTACTGAGCGCCAGTACCTTGCTCACACCGGCGTTGAGCGCCGCGTCGATGACGTTCTTGGCCCCATCGACGTTGGTCTTGATTGCTTCGATCGGGTTGTACTCACAGGCGGGTACCTGCTTGAGTGCGGCAGCATGTACGACGATATCCACGCCGTGCATGGCGCGGTACAGGCGATCGGCGTCACGCACGTCCCCGATGAAGTAGCGGATATTCGGGTGATCAAAGCCTCCGACCCGCATCTCGTGCTGTTTGAGCTCGTCACGGCTGAAGATGATCAGGCGGCGCGGGTTCAGTTCCCGCAGGACGATCTCGGCAAACTTTTTGCCGAAAGACCCGGTACCGCCGGTGACCAGCACATTCGCTGAAGTCCAATCCATGTCAGATACAATCCATAGTTGCAGAAAGTTGAAACCAATCCCCAGTCCAGCGCGCGTGATTATACCGGATGTCCGGCAGGGGTGGTATGGGCGTGGCTGAACTGCAGGTCGTACAGATAGCGGTATTCGCCATTCTGCCGGATCAGTTCGGCATGCGTCCCCACCTCGACGATTTCGCCATCCCTTAATACCACGATCTTATCGGCGCGCAGGATAGTTGAAAGGCGGTGGGCGATGACAATCGCGGTGTTCCCCTCGATCACCCGGTCGATGGCCTTCTGAACAAGCTGCTCAGACTCGCTATCGAGGGCACTGGTCGCCTCATCCAGCACCAGGATCTGCGGATGATGCGCCACCGCCCGCGCGATCGCGATACGCTGGCGCTGCCCACCGGAGAGCCGGGCGCCGCGCTCGCCCAGCATGGTCTGATAGCCATCTTCGAGATCGTTCAGAATGAACGGCTCTGCGTTGGCGACCTGTGCCGCATGGCGCACCTGTTCCTCTGTCAGCCAGGGGCGGGCATAGGCAATGTTGCTGTAGACTGTATCATTGAACAGGATGTTCTCCTGCGAGACCACCCCGAACATACGACGGTAATCGGTGAGTTTGAACTCGGTGACTGGCATTCCATCCAGCGTGAAAGTACCGCTGTCTGGTTCGTAGAAGCGCAGCAGCAGGTCCACCAGCGTAGACTTCCCTGCGCCGCTCCGCCCGACCAGCGCGATCATCTCCCCTTTGTTCAGTGTCAGCGTGATATTCCGCAGCACATCGACCTTCTCATAGGCAAAGGACACGCCCTCAAGCACCAGCGCCCGCTGAAACCCCTCCTGTGGGATTGGCCGGGTACCGTTCTGCTCGCGTTTCTGGCCAAGGATATACACTGAGCCTTCCAGCAGGACGGAGAGTTCTGTAACGCGCAGAAATAACTCCGCAACCTGTGTCAGCGGCTGAATAAGCTGCTGTGAGAAGAACATGAAGAGCAGGAACGCAGAGGAAGATATCTGCCCCTGCAGGAGCTGCCACGCCCCGAAAAGCATCACCCCGACAAGCACCAACTGGTTGGTCACCATGCGTATAGGTGGCGTGAAGCGCTGGTAAGCATCAAGCAGGAGGTAGACCTTGCGCTGTTCCTCCGTGTGCCGGAACATCTGGGTGCTCTCATAGGATTCCGCGCTGATGCTCTTGATCTCACGCAGGGCCGAGAGGCGTTCCTGCAGGAAGGTGCTGACACGGGCCAGCACATCAAGGTCCGCCCGGGTACGCTCACGAGCCACGTTGGACAGCAGGCGTGACAGGCCAAGCTGCAGTGCCCCGGCCAGCGCCGCGACCAGTGTCAGCCAGGGGTTAGTACGCAGCAGGAGAAAGATATAGAAGGCACTGAGCAGGATGTTACTCAGGCCAACGATAACCAGGTCGTTGATCAGCTTGGTCGAGCGTCTACGTCCATCGTCATGCGTGACTGTACCCAGCCGACCGGATGTGCTTTGATGAACGAAAGCGGCAGATAGAGGATATGGGTGAATAGCTTGTTGACCAGCCCATTATTGATCCGCACCCGCAGGCGGGTCGCCAGTAGCTGGGTCAGCAGCGAACCTCCCTGCTGGGTCACGATCAGGACAAGATACGTCACGCTGGTGATGACCAGCAGTACCCACGGGTCGCTTGAACCGCTGATGCTGCGCATGAACGTCAGCAGCGAGAGGCCCATATCATTCAGATCACCGGTGAAGGAAGCACTGGCGCTGACCGCCCGCTGAGTATTGAGGACGATCTCCAGGAGCGGTGTCAGCGCGACCTGGCTCGCGCCATTCAATGCTGTCACCAGTCCGGTGGCAGCCGCCAGCATGACCAGGCGGGGCAGATACGGCCTGAATAACTGGAGCACCTGCCACAGTTGATGTGCGGTGAGCCTGCTAAGGGTGATTCCAGTCAAACGTGGCTCAGATGGGGCAGACACACGCAACTCCGGTAGTGGGGCCTTCAGCGGCGCAGGCCAAAAACGCCATCTTCGCCAGACATACTACGGATACCCCGCAGCGGGCTGTCACGCTCAGGGCCCATGCGCTCGCTGCTGCGCTGATAGTCGTACATCTCGATGAACCGCTGCAGATCGGCACGGATGATATTCCATTTTTCCGTCTGGATATCCAGCAGCAGGCGTACTTTGGCTTCATCTTCGACATAGCGCAGAACCAGCCGCAGATGTGGCAGGCACAGACCGCTGGATTCCCTGAAGGCGGCGCCGATACGCGGGTCTGTCAGAGTCTCACTCAACGTCTTGGCGTACAGGTGCTCGGCTTCAGTCAATGCTTTACAGGCGGTACACGGAGCACGGGGCTCGAGTTCGTCCGAGAGCCCCGACTTACCTTCTACGTTGCCCCCGATCAGCTTCTTCAGAGCGTTCTTGGCCGCGCCCTGCGACTCAGCACGTTCGATAATCTTCAGCACCTCATCGATGCTGGCCTTATAGAGGATTGCTACGCCCAGGATGTGCCCCTGAAAATCCATGAACTGCCATGCGTGCTGGTTGCACAGCCCACGCGCCGCCCGGAACAGGGCATGCGTCTCGATGTCGTTCACGAACTCATAGAGCAGCGCATCCAGGTGCCTTGAAACTTCGCGCTGGCCCAGGTTGCAGATCACGCAGCCTGTGTGGGGGAGATGCTCGATCAGGTCATGGTAGCTCAGTGGTGTTTTCATAAGGCCCCTTGTGCGCCAATGATACCACATCGCCTGCGTAATCAGGGCACATGGGGGTATCATTGGCCTATCAGCAGGTTGACCGATCAGGAGAACACTGTGTCCGAATCTTCCTTCCGCCTCCAGCTCGACCGGATCGCCAACGGCGGCTACGCCCTCGGCAGACATGACGGGCAGGTGGTCTTTGTGTCCTATGCTATCCCCGGTGAGACAGTCGAAGTCAGGCTGGTTGAACAGAAACAGAACTTCGTGCGTGGTGTCCCCTCAGCCGTGCTTGAGGCCTCCCGGGAGCGGGTGACACCACTCTGTCCGCACTTCGGCCCAGGCCTGTGCGGGGGCTGCCAATGGCAGCACATCACCTATGAGGCGCAGTTGCGTTACAAGCAGGCCATCGTCATCGACCAGTTCGAGCGGGTCGGCAAGTTCAGCGACCCGCCCGTGCGCCCGGCCATCGGCAACCCGGCCCCGTGGGGTTACCGCAGCTACGCCACCTTCACGATCGCCGGGGATGGGCAGTCCGGCTACTACACGGATGACAACAGCGCAATCATCCCGGTCGAGGTATGCCATATCCTGCACCCGGCGCTGGTCGAACTGTACGGGATGCTCGATCTGGGCGACGCGCAGATCAAGCGGATCAAGTACCAGGTGGGGTCGGACGAAAGCGACCAGATGATCATCCTCGAAACGGAGGATGACCTTCCACCGGAGATCGAGACCGACCTGCCAGTCTCAATCAACCTGCTGCTGAGTGACAATGAGCCGGTCAACCTGCTGGGCCAGTCGCATGTGACTTATCGGGTGCGGCATCGCCGCTTTCGTGTCACCGCCGGGAGCTTCTTCCAGGTGAGCACGGTAATGGCGGACGTGCTGGTGGATCAGGTGATGCAGGCGCTTTCGTTACAGGGCGGCGAGACAATCCTCGACCTCTACAGCGGAGTAGGCCTGTTCACCGCATTTATCGCGGAGCAGGCGGGGCTGGTAGTCAGCGTCGAGAGCTACCCGCCCGCCGTTACCGACGCAGACGAGAATCTCGCCGACCTTGAGAACGTCGATC
>JADZAD010000267.1 GCA_020852775.1 Anaerolineae bacterium | reverse complement strand
GGGCCTGCTGGCGAAGGCGGGCGGCAAGCTCGTGCTGCCGGTTGACGCAGTAGTCGCAGATGCGTTCGACGCAAACGCAGCCTCGAATGTCGCTGCTGCCAGCGATGGTGTTAAGACGGGCTGGCGCATCCTGGACATCGGCCCGAAGACGGTCGAGTTGTTCGGCAAAGAGATCAGCGCGGCCAACACCATCGTCTGGAACGGCCCGATGGGCGTGTTCGAGTTCGACCGCTTCGCCGAAGGGACGATGGCAGTCGCCCGGGCCTGTGCTGCACGCACGAGTGCGGGGGCGATCGTGGTCATCGGCGGGGGCGACTCCGCTGCGGCGATCGCAAAGGCGGGCCTGGCTGATCAGGTCACCCATGTCAGCACCGGCGGTGGCGCCAGCCTGGAACTGCTTGAGGGCCGGGTGCTTCCCGGTGTGGCGGCACTCGCTGACAAGTAAGACTGTCTGACCCCGAGGGGGGCCGAATGGCCCCCCTTTTCACATCAAGGGACAGCCTAGCAGAAAGGGCCTATTGGGTGCGGATACGGCCTCCGTTATAATGCGGACAGGCGTCTTCTCTCAAAGGCGCCGTCATTGCCGGTGGCAGGGGACCCTGTATGGCGTTTGAGATCGGCTCGACAATCGGCCCGTACCAGATCATCACCCAGCTTGGACAGGGTGGCATGGCGACTGTTTACAAGGCATACCATGCCAGCCTTGATCGCTACGTTGCCTTGAAAGTGCTGCATGCTGTCTTCTCCAGAGATGACACCTACATCGAGCGATTCGAGCGTGAAGCCCGGCTGGTCGCCCGGCTGGATCACCCCAATATCGTCCCCATATATGACTACTCTGAGTATGAAGGCTACCCGTATCTTGTCATGCGCTTCATCGAAGGCGACACGTTGAAGGCACGCCTGAAGCAGAGGCCGCTCTCCGCACAGGAAATCAGCGACATCGTCGTCAGTGTCGGTGGGGCCCTGCACGCTGCCCACCGGGAGGGCGTGCTGCATCGGGATGTCAAGCCATCGAACATCATGCTTGACCGCAGCGGCAAAATCTACCTGACGGATTTCGGGCTGGCCCGGATGGCCCAGTCCGGAGAGAGTACGCTCTCCAAAGACATGATGCTCGGTACACCGCAGTATATTTCGCCGGAACAGGCGCGTGGCGACCGTAAGCTGGATGCGGGGACGGATATCTACTCACTGGGTGTAGTGGTCTACGAGATGGTCGCCGGGCGCGTTCCGTTCAGCGCCGATACTCCCTACGCGATCATCCATGATCACATCTTCAGCCCGCTTCCACTTCCCAGCCTCGTCAACCCGGAGATCCCCGGCCCGGTTGAACGCTTTCTACTGAAGGCACTCGCCAAGGATCGGCGGGCGCGATTTGAGTCCGTTGAGCAGATGGTTGCCGCCTACCTGGCGGCCGCCAACCAGGTCGGTGATCAGGCGATCGAGGCTGCCTCGGCGGTTCGTCCGGCGCCTGCATCCCGCCCCGCAGTGCCCACCCAGCCCGGCGCAGTGCCATCATCCACATCACCGGCTGAAGGCAAGGCAGCTGCCCGGCGCCAGCGGCGCAGCGGTGCACGGTCACGCTCAGGGCTGTGGCCGCTCGCAGGCATCATCCTGCTCGTGATCCTGCTGGTAGCGGTGGGACTGGTGCTGAACCAGGCCATTACCGAAGAAGCCCAGCACATTTTCATCGATTCTCCCGCCCGGGAAGGAAGCTGGTATATCCTTCCTGGACACGATACGCTGTTACTCTGACCGTTCTTTCATCCACTGGAGTTCCGCCATGCGTACACCATTTCTCGCAGGAAACTGGAAGATGTTCAAGACCGTCAGCGAGGCGGTTGCCTTCGCTGAGGCTGTGAAGGGGCCGCTCAGCATGCTCAAGGGTGTGGAATGCGGCATCTGTGCTTCCGCTGTGCTACTGCATCCGCTTTCCCTGGCGCTCAAGGGCTCATCGATCCACCTCGGGGCACAGAACATGTACTGGGAGAAGGAGGGCGCATTTACCGGCGAAACCTCCCCGGTGATGCTGGGCGGCATCGCGGACTGCGTCATCATTGGTCACTCGGAACGCCGCCAGTACTTCGGTGAGACCGACGAGACCGTCAACCGCAAGCTCAAAGCCGCTCTGGCGCACAGCCTGATGCCAATCGTGTGCGTAGGTGAGAGTCTCGCACAGAACCAGGCCGGTGAAACCGAAGCTTTTGTGAGCGGTCAGATTAAGGGTGCGTTTGCCGATATCAGCGCTGAACAGGCCGCCGGGATCGTGGTTGCCTATGAACCGATCTGGGCGATTGGAACCGGGCTGGCCGCCACCTCTGAAGACGCTAACCGTATCATCGGGCAGGTCGTCCGCGCAACGCTGGCGGGCCTGTACGGGAAGGATGTCGCCGGGCAGATTCGCATCCAGTACGGTGGCAGCGTCAACACAGGTAACGTCGCCGAGCTGATGAGCCAGCCGGAGATCGACGGTGGGCTGGTGGGTGGCGCGTCGCTCAAGCCAGAGGGGTTTATTGCTCTGTGTGAAGCGACCGCGCAGGCGAAATCAAAGGGGTAGATGGATAGCTTTCCGGGCTGGCTGATCCCGCTGCTCATCAGCGCGGGTGCGATTGGGCTGCTTATCCCACAGGAGCGCCGTCTGCACCGCCGCATACAGGGCGTGGCGCTGCTGGTGACCAACAATCCGCAGGCCGCAGTGCTGGTGTACTACATCTGCCTGCTGCCCGGGGTGATGGTGCATGAAGTCAGCCAGTGGCTGCTTGCCAGACTGCTGCGGGTGAAGGTGCTCAAATTCAGCCTGTGGCCCGAACAACAGAAGAAGAAGGGCAAGCCCATTCTGCTGGGGCTGGTGAATATCGATCCGGCAACCGACGATCTGCGCGAATCGCTGATTGGCATTATCCCGCTGGTTTCTGGCCTCGCACTGCTTGCGCTGATCGGAAACACACGTTTCAACCTCGATCTGCTGGAGTCGATGCTGCTTTCCGGCGATCTGCCGCTGATGGCCCGGGGGATCGGGCAGTTCCTGGCGACACCCGGTATCCTGCTCTGGCTGTACCTGATGTTCGCTATCGCAAACGCGATGCTGCCGGAGCATGATGACACCATCAACTGGTGGTATCTGATCGGGATCGCCGCCGGGCTGGTCGCCATCCTGCTCGTGCTCGACCTGGGCATCCTGCTGAATGCCTGGCTGGATGGCCCCTTCACGCTGATGCTTGACTGGATCAGCGCGGCGCTGGTGATGGTCTACCTGACCAATCTGCTGGCGACGGGCCTTCTGCAGTTGCTCGAAACTATCATGAGCCGTATATTCAACCGCGAGCTTGAATACGACTAGCGCGTTCGCATGATTCAGAATCAGGCAGGGCTGCCCGACCACCGGGCAGCCCTGCCTGTGTTATGAGAACCGGCGTCTACTCAGTAACGGCACGAGACCAGTTCGCGGCCTTGTGTCCGACAAAGTAGATGTTACAGGCCGCGTCGATCCGCTCCGGGCTGAGGCGCACAGGTTGGCCTTCAAATTCACACATCGAGCGGGCGATCTTCAGGATATCACGTGGGTGGACGGCCTGCATCGGGCGCCCGGTTCCACGGTACCAGGTGTTCAGCAGGTGCATGAAGGCCTCCTTGTCGAACGGTATCTGGAGGCCGCCGCACATAGTGTTGAAGATCTGGTAGTACATCCGCTCGTCCGGGCCACCTACCAGCACTTTGATCTGGATGCGACGCAGAAACGCCTCATCGGCGAGGTCCAGCGGGTCGAGATTGGTGCTGAATACGATAAGCTGGCGGAAAGGGATACGCATCGTCTGCCCGGAGCGCAGCCGCAGGTAGTCAATCCCGGTCTCCAGCGGGACGATCCAGCGGTTGAGCAGTTCGATCGGGCGCATGATCTGGCGACCAAAGTCATCGATCAGGAACATCCCACCGTTGGCCTTCAACTGGAGTGGCGCTTCGTAGAGCTTGGCTGTTTCCTCAAAGCGCAAGTCAAGCGCGGGCATCGTGAGCTCGCCCCCGGCGATCACCACCGGACGCCTGAACAGCCCCCAGCGCGCATCCACCCCGATCGGTCCGGTCTTGGGGCGGGGGCCTTCCACCGGTTTATGGATCAGTTCATCGTTCAGGTTGACGATGTAGCCGCCGATGATCAGTGAGTAAGGCAGCCAGATCGGTTCAGTCCCGGCCACAAGCCCGGCGATCGCCTCCGCGATTGTGGTCTTGCCGTTACCCGGTGGCCCGTAAAGGAACAGAGAAGTGCCGTTGTTCACTGCAGGGCCAAGCTGGTTCTCAAAGCCCTGTGGCAGGATCAGGTGCTGGAGCGCCTGCCGGAAGTCCTCCGGCGTCAGGACACGCGGTTCGCTCGTCTGCAACAGGATTGCTTCGCTGTACTTCTCCACCGGTACGGGGGCCGGGCCGACATATTGCGAACGCTCAAAAGCCTCGTTTGCACGTTTGCGGCCTTCATCCGTCAACCCGTAGCGATAGCTCAGGCGTCCGAGTTGGCCTGCCCCGACTACCTCAACCAGATGCTCGTTCTGCAGCCGGGTGAGTATCTCATCCAGCAGGTTGGCGGCGACCTTGATCACCGTGTTGAAGCGCTGGAGCGAGACATCACCCTCCTGAAAGAGCATCCGCATGATCAGGTCGATGATGACGTTGGGGGAGATGTCCAACTCTTTCATCGACTGCGGTTCAGCGATCAACTGCATCAGGCGCTGTTTGCCTGAAAGTGGTTCCGCTTGCTGGCTCATCTTTGAGTTACCCCTTACCGCTGACCGGTGAATCCTTTGCCTGTCAGCAAGACTATTACAGTGCCTCCGATTCCACAAGTCGGAAGGGGAGCGCCTGAGCATCACCAGAAAACGGGTGTATGATAGGCGCATGCCTGAGCATGTTGAACATGTTATGTGTGGACTGGAGAGTTGACATGGTGAAGTACAGCGCTTTCCTGAGAGCCCTGATTCAAGTGATCATCCTGCTCACCGCGGCAGTCATCCTCAGCGCCTGTGGCACGGGCAGCCAGCCCGGCGAGCCTTCGACCGGCGATGTCTACTCCGGAGAAACCACGGACAGCGAAGTAGAGATTCCGTCCGGGGTGGCACCGGCGATCAGCAGCCTTGCCGGGGCTGCCGGAGCCAATTACCAGATCGTGAATGAGCGCCAGGCTGTACTTGACCTCGTTAATCAGGCTCGCTGCGCCAGCAACCTGAACCCACTCGTGCTGAATGACAAGCTCAGCAAAGCTGCTGAACTGCACAGCGTCGATATGGCAATCAACGAGTTCTTCTCACATACCAGTGCCACCACCGGCAGCACACCGTCACAGCGCATCACCGCCCAGCAGTATTCATGGTGGACCGTCGGTGAGAATATCGCCGCCGGATATGATACGCTAGAGGGCGTCTTTGAAGGCTGGATGGCGTCACCGGGCCACAAGGCCAACATCCTGAATCCGAACTTCCGCGAGATGGGGCTGGGGCATGTTGTCTTTGACAACCCGGCAGCGCGTAAGCTCCCGAACTATGTGCACTGGTGGACGCAGACATTCGGCACACAGTGGTCGCAGAAAGACACACCAGCTAACCCCACCTGCGACGATCTCGGCCTGTAGTTGCCAGCCAACAAGAAAGACCTGCCAGGGCTGGCAGGTCTTTCTTGTTGAGCCGGGGTGGGTGTGGTAAGTTTGCAATCGAAATCGCCTGAAAGGACCCGGTGTGACAGAAAACCCATCCATCCCTGATATCTGCGACTACGAAGGCTCAAATTACCGGACAGACTTCTGGGAGGGGCGCGGGCGTGACTACGAGGATCGGGCTGAACGTATCGCCATTCGCCGCCTGATGCCGCCCACCGGGGAGAGGCTGCTTGAAGTAGGGGCGGGATTTGGCCGCCTGAGTGAGATGTTCCGCGGCTACCAGACGATCGTACTGCTGGACTACTCACGCTCGCAGCTTGAGTTCGCCCGCCAGCACTACGGAGATGATGGCTTCCTGTATGTCGCGGCGAATATCTACCGGATGCCCTTCGCCCCGGCGGTCTTCGATGACGCCACAATGGTGCGTGTGCTGCACCATATGCAGCAACCCGAACAGGCGTTGAGCAGCATCCGCCGCACTATGCGGCAGGGTGGTGTATTCCTGCTCGAGTTCGCCAACAAGGCCAATATCAAGTCGATCCTGCGCTGGCTGCTGCGCCGCCAGGCGTGGAACCCCTTCGACATCACGCCGGTGGAGTTTGTCGCGCTGAACTTCGACTTTCACCCGCGTTTCGTGCGTGAAACGCTTGACCGGGCCGGTTTCAGGCCAGGTCGCACACTCAGTGTTTCGATCTTCCGGCTGGAAGTGCTCAAGCGCCTTTTACCGACCGGGCTGCTGGTCGCGCTGGATTCGGCCTTGCAGTTCAGCGGGGGCTTGATCAGGATCGCGCCGAGCATCTTCACCCGTAACGACGCGGTCGGGCCGGACGAGCCCGCACCGGAGGGTGCATTCTGGCGCTGCCCATCGTGCGACAGCTATGACCTGGCCAGGCACGAGGAAGCAATGCACTGTGGGGGCTGCGGGGCACGCTGGGGGATCATCAACGGCGTCTATGATTTCAAGGAACCCCTCCC
>JADZAD010000266.1 GCA_020852775.1 Anaerolineae bacterium | reverse complement strand
GAGCCGGTGCGCGCCGGGGAGATTGTCGAACTGGTGGCGTGGATTACCCGGACCGGGCGCACGTCGATGCGTGTGAGGGTTGACTTGTGGGTTGAGCAGGTGCTCAGCGACCGGCGGACGCTGGCCTGCACCGGGGAGTTCGTAATGGTGGCGCTGGACGAGAATGACCATCCGACCCCGGTGCCGCCGCTCATGGTATAAAACAGAAACGCCCCGTGTGGCGGGGCGCTGGGTATCCGGCCTAGCAGCCAGCTACTCGCGGGTGACACGGATCAGAGCCGCGCCCCGCTTCTCGACCGCACCGACCTCCCACCAGGCCGCGCCTGCCTGCGCCATGTGCGCGTTGAAGGCCTCAAAACCTGCCTCCGGGACGGCGATCAGCAGGCCGCCGCTGGTTTGCGCATCGAAGAGCGTCATGCGTTCGATATCGCTGAGGCCTTCCTCGAAGGCCACACCACCGCCAAAGGCGCTGCGGTTGTTCGCCGTGCCGCCGGGGAAGATACGCTGCCGGGCGTATTCCTCTGTGCCACTGAGCAGGGGAATTGCCGTGTAACGCAGGTGGAGTGTGACACCGCTCGATTCCGCGATCTCCGAGCCGTGCCCGAGCAGTCCGAACCCGGTGATATCTGTCGCGGCGCGAGCCCCTGCCGCCCGGGCCGCCTCGGCCCCGGCCCGGTTGAGTGTGCTCATCCAGCGCACCGCTTCCTGGAGGTGCTCCGGCCGGGCCCGGTCATTCTTCCCAGCAGTCGTGATGATGCCAGTGCCGAGCGGCTTGGTCAGCGCCAGCCGGTCGCCGGGACGGGCCCCGGCCTTGGCGAGCAGGTCTGCCGGGTGCGCCAGCCCGACCACCGCCAGCCCGACTTTCGGCTCCTTGTCCTGGATCGTGTGCCCGCCGGCGATCACGGCGTTCGCCTCACGGACTTTCTCCGCCGCGCCACGCATGATCTCGCCGAGCAGCGTCAGCGGCAGGTCATTGGGGAAGGCCGCGATGTTCAGGGCCAGTAATGGTTGTCCGCCCATGGCATACACGTCACTCAGCGCGTTGGCGGCGGCAATAGCGCCGTACTGGTACGGGTCGTCAACAATCGGTGTGAAGAAATCCGTCGTGAAGATCAGCGCCCGCTCGTCATCGAGGCGGTACACGGCGGCATCGTCCGGCACTCCCAGCCCGATCAGCAGATCGGGGTGTTCCGCGGGATCGAACATATTCTGTAGAGGGCGCAGAACCTGCGCCAGCGCCTCCGGCGCGAGCTTGGACGCTCAACCCGCGCAGGCGGAAAGCGCCGTCAGCCGGACAATCTCTTCGCGTGTCATACGGTTCCCATCAGTTCAGGTTCAAACGGTACTGGAACGGATTCTAGCAACGGGTGGGTGGGAGTACCAGAACAGGCCGCGCTTTACCCCACATCCATGCTGTACACCTCACGCCGCCCCCAGCCGGATTCGGCGGCGATGGCTTTGGCGGCGGCGCTACGCGGCTCCCCCGCGGCCAGGCGCTCCGCGAGGGCGGTACGCACATGCTCCTCGTTCCAGCGGACAGACTCCGGCGGCTTGAACCCGCCCACCAGCAGCACGAACTCTCCGCGGGGGGCATTGAGGTTGAAATGCAGGATCAGTTCACGGGCGCTCCCCCGTACAAACTCCTCATACAGTTTGGTGATCTCGCGCGCTGCTACCACCTGACGGTCACCGAGTACGGCATAGAGATCATCGAGTGTTTCGAGCAGCCGATGGGGGGCCTCGTAAAAGACCAGTGTGAAGGGGAGCGCCTGAATCGCCTCCAGCGCGGCACGGCGCTCTGTGGAACGGCGCGGGAGAAAACCGAGGTACAGGAAGCCATCGGTTGGCAGGCCGGAAGCGACCAGCGCCGGAAGGAGCGCGCTCGGCCCCGGCAGCGGACAGACCGTGAATCCAGCCTCCAGCGCAGCGCGGATCAGTTCATAGCCGGGGTCGGAGAGGCCGGGCGTGCCTGCATCAGAGACGAGCGCCACATCCCCTGTAGCCAGTGCCGCGAGGATGGCGTCCAGCCGGGAGAGCTTGTTGTGTTCGTGGTAGCTGATCAGCGGGGTGCTGATCGCGTAATGGGTCAGCAGGTGGCGTGTGGTGCGCGTGTCTTCTGCCGCGATCAGCGAGGCTTCACGCAGCAGGCGCAGCGCCCGCAGGGTGACATCCTCCAGGTTGCCGATCGGGGTCGGGACAACGTACAGCGTGCCCATACTGTGCCGTGCTAATTGGTGAATTCGTAATTCTGCACGAAGTTCACGATCGCCACATTGCGGTCACATGAATCCAGGGTGCGAACGATGATCGGCTCTGAGAGCGGCATGCCGGTTGTGCTTAACAGCCGTACTTCGAACTCCGCCACGAGTGGGTTTTCGTTAATCATTACCTCGTAGCCGGATGGCCCGAAGGCGGTCGCGGAGCCGGTGAACTGCACACTCTGGAAGTCCTCCCCGGTGACCTGTACAGGCAGGCGCGTCAGCGGCTGGCCATCGATATCGAAGACCTGCCCGGCGATGCTGGCCCACTGGCAGCCGCGCTCATTGCTGTTCTCGGTATACGTGACGGCGTCGTTTTGTAGCGTGAAGGGGAATATCGCGCGGGTGCTTGTTGCTCCCGGCATGAACGGAATCTCTGTCGGGGTGATGGGGGGCCCTGTCGGGTTGAACGCCATCGGCGCGGTGGCGGTCAGGTCGAGTGACTGCAGGCTGGCCTCATCCTCGGTGCTTCCTCCGCCGACGCCCTCCTCTGCCATGCTGTCTGTCGCTTCGGATAGTTGAAACAGAGTAGGAGTGGCCTCCACGGAACGGCCTGGTGGGAACGGGTTGTAGGGCGCAGCCGGGTTCAGTGCGATCGCCGCAGCCAGCGCGGCGGCGCCGGCGGTTGCGAACAGGAAGAACAACGCCACGATGTTGTAACAGCCACCACCGCCACTTCTGCGCGGCTTGCGGGCGGTGGGTTTCGCTTCTTCGAGCATCGCGGGCTGTTCGGCGCTGAACTCATCAAATGGGTCAAAGGTGCTCACGCTGATCCCCTTCCAGGCCAGGTAGCAGACAGTCATGCTTACTTGACCTGCTGCCAGTTTACTATGGCGACGTTTCGCTCACAGGTATTAAGCATCTGGACGTTGACCAGTTCAGAGAGCGGGGCGCCAGCGGCGTCCTCAACCTGTACCCGGAAGATCTCGCTGCTGGGCGTGTCTCCGACCTTGACCTCCCAGCCGCTTGCCCCGTACTGGGTGGCACTCCCGGAACTGACCACCTGGTCAATCCCGAGGCCGAAAACATGTATCCGGATGCCGGTCTGCGGCGTATTGCTGATGCTCAGGACCTGCCCCGCGATACTGGCCCAGTTGCACCCGGCGCTGTTGGCGAAGTTCTGTGTATAGGTGACAGCGTTGTTCCGCAGGATGTAGTTAAAGGGATAGAAGACCGTCGCGGTGGGCGTCAGTGAAGGCGTCACCGGGGCTGGCGTGTTGGTGACGGTGGGCGTAAAGGTGGCTGTCACCACCGGTGTATTCGTTACGGTCGGCGTGTAAGACTCTACCGGGGTCGGGGTGATGGTCGGTGTGCGAGTGAGGGTTGGCTCCCGGGTGGGCGTGGCAGATGGTTCGCCGGTTAAGGTCGCTGTGATGGTTAAGGTCGCGTTCGGTGTCGGCCCTTGCAGCGTCGGGGTACGGCTCGGAAAGACGAACAGAGTAGGCTCGATACCGCTGACAGGGGGTGCCGGAGCGTTCAGGCCAAGAAACCCGACCCCACAGGCGACAACCGCCGAGAGCAGCATCATAAACGTCGTGACCAGGTTATAGAAGATAGCACTGCCACCGGATGACGTCCTTCGAGCCATTATGCTGCGCCCCTTCTGCTACCCTTGTTGTAGTGACGGGCTAGAACGTCACCTTCTGCTCGATCGTTGCAGCTTCACGCAGGTCCTGCTGCCAGTTCTCGATCACCGTCTGAATCAGGCGCTGCCGGGTTTCTTCGTCCACCGCGCGGGCTGGATCGAATTCCAGCGTCTGCACGATGTGATAGCCGAGGCTGCTTGAGACCACACCGCTCGTCTGCCCGGGTTGCTGCGAAAACGCGACCGTCTCGACTTCCGGCACGAGCAGGTTCCCCCGCGTGAACCAGCCGAGGTCACCGCCAATCTCGCGGGTGGTCACATCGACCGAGTATTCCAGCGCAAGCGCGGCGAAGTCCTCCCCGGCGGCCAGCCGTTGAAGCACTTCCTGCGCTTCAAGCTCGGAGTTGACAAGGATGTGCCGCGCATGCACGTATTCCGCGACGGTCGGCACCGAGGCAATTACGGGCTCAAGGAGCTGCCTTGAAGTAATCTCGTCACGGATGGCCTCGCGGAACTCCTCGATGGTGTAAAAGTTCCCCGCGAGCCAGCCGTTGAAGTACTCCTCGCCGGTCTGCAGGATCATGCCGTCGATCTCGGCGCTGATCTGGTCTTCACTGGCTGTGATGCCGCGGCGCGCGGCTTCCTGCCGGACGAGGGCGTTATCGATCAGGGTATTGAGCACCTGCTGCTGGTAAGCCGGGTCGTTCGAAGCCTCCAGGCCAAGGGCGGCGCGACCGGCGTTAAACCGTGCCAGTTCGCGCTCAAACACCGCCATACTGATGGGCTCTCCGTTGACCATAGCTACAACATCAGGTGTGGGATCAACGGACGGTGCACCAGGCCCTGCCCCCTCTGATGGAGCCCCTGGCTGGGCCGTGGAACAGCTTGCTGAAAGGGCTGCGAGCAGCACGATCAGATAGACAAATGGGGCGCGAATCAGGTCTGGGAGTGGTTTCACGGAATCTCTCAATGACGGCGGTTAGCCGGGGCCGCAGAGCGCCCGCCCCGGTCACTCGGATAAGACAGTCTACTCATTACAGGGGCATTTGACAAGGCAAACAGCCGCATGGCATAATCCGCGCCGTTCGACCATCAGCATACACTGAATCGGCATTGATGGAGACGAGCCTGCCCGTAAACGGGCACCGCCAGGGAGGCCGGGCCGCAGACTGAGAGCCCGGTTCGCTGCCGGGGCAGGCGTTCCCTCCGGAGCCGGCAGGTGAGATGGATGCCACATGCCTCCAGCGTAGCCTGCCCCGGGTTGCCCGCCGTTACACGGGCCGCCAGTCTCGCGCCGATGCGCGCTGCTGGGCGGGTTGAGGGGGGCGCATCCGTGCGCCAACCAGGGTGGTACCGCGAGAGTCACAGGCTCCCGTCCCTGAGCAGGGATGGGAGCTTTTCTATTGAGGGAGAGGCATGATGCAGGAGAGACTGAACACACTCAGGGATGAGACGCTCCGCCAGGTCGCTGACACGCGCACCAGCGACGACCTCACCCGGCTGGAGAGCACAGTGCTGGGGCGCAGCAAGGGCGAACTGACCGCCATCCTGCGCTCAATCGGCCAGCTTCCGGCGGAGGAGCGCCCGAAGGTTGGTGAGCTGGCGAATGAAATCCGGCGTGTTCTTGAGGCCGCTTTCGCCGAGCGCGCCGAGGTGATCCGCGCCCACGAACTGGCGCAGAGCATGGAAGAAGGGGCGCTCGATGTGACGCTCCCCGGGCGGCCTGTGCTGCGCGGGCGCATCCACCCCACTAACCAGACCCTGCGGGAAATCTACGACATCTGGGCCGAGATGGGCTTTCAGGTGTACCGCAGCCGCGATGTCGAGGACGACGACACCAACTTCACGCTGCTCAACATCCCGCCGCATCACCCCTCGCGGGACATGTGGGATACCTTCTATACCACACAGGAAGGCGTGATCCTGCGGACACATACCTCGCCCGGCCAGATCCGCGCAATGCACCAGTATGCGCCGGAGCCGATCCGCATCATCCTGCCGGGGATGTGCTACCGCTACGAGCAGATCGACGCCAGCCATGAAATCCAGTTCAACCAGGTCGAGGGGCTGGTCGTCGGGAAGAACATCCGCATGAGTGATCTCAAGGGCACGATGGCGGCCTT
>JADZAD010000265.1 GCA_020852775.1 Anaerolineae bacterium | reverse complement strand
GGCTATAGCACGCTTCAGGCGCATCGCCTGGCCGGGCCTTACCGCAGGCTGGTACCCGCGCCCCTGCGCCAGCATGTGATACCTGCATTAATCAACGGCTTACCTACCTCGTTCAACAACATCAGCCTCGATTTCAAGCTCAAGCGCTTCGCCGGGGCGGTGAACCTGCCGCTCGCATTACGCCACCAGCAGTGGCTGGGTTCGTTCACCAGCGCAGAGAAGCAGGCGATCCTCACTCCGGCATTCATCCGCACCGAAGCGGAGACTTTCACCCCGGTCGAGCAGAAGCTCAACGGCTGCAAAGCCCACGACCCGCTCAACCGCGTGCTGTACCTCGACATGAAGATGTACATGGAGGGTGACATCCTGCCCAAGGTGGACCGGGCCAGCATGTCGGCCTCGCTGGAGGTACGTGTTCCGCTCCTTAATCATCTCGTTCTTGATTATGCCGCACGTCTGCCCCTGCGTTACAAGTTGAACCGGCTGCGCACCAAGTACATCCTGCGCCGAGCTGTCGAGGGTGTGCTACCGGAGCAGATTTGGAAGCGCGGCAAGAAGGGGTTCAACGTGCCGGTTGCCCGTTGGATCGCCGGGCCCCTCCGGGAGATGGCCCAGGACATGCTGCATCCCGACCGCCTGCAGCGCGAGGGATTCTTCCAGCCGGAGGCGGTGCAGGTGCTGCTCAATGACCATCTCGCCCATCGCCGGGACGCCCGCAAACTCCTCTGGACGCTGCTGACCTTCCAGATGTGGCACGCGCAGTGGGCACGTTAAGCCAGACCTTTCCGTGCTGTCCCGATCCGCTCAATCACCTCGACCGCCCGCGCGACGCCATCCTCCACTCGGATAGCCTCACCCAGTGCGGCGGCCCGCTCCCGGAACCGTGAATCGCTGGTCGCGGCCCGTATCGCTGCGGCAAGCGACTCGACGTTCAGCCGGTGGTGCGGGATCGCCGGTGGGCTGACGCCTGCCCCTCGCAGCCGCTCTCCCCAGAAGGCCTGATCGCCAAAGAAAGGCACGACCACGGCGGGCACCCCGGCAGCCAGCCCGGTGCCTGTCGTGCCCGCCCCACCATGGTGCACCAGCGCCGCCATCCGCGGGAACAGCCACTCGTGTGGCAGCGAACCAACCAGCATCACCCCAGCGCCAATCAGTTCTCCGGCGTGGTGCTCTGCCCAGCCGTTCGCCAGGATCACGCCGCGCTGCCCGGCCTGCTCCAATGCCCGGACGACCGTGTGCAGTGTCGCTTCCGGCTCGCGGCTGACCATACTACCGAAGCCCACATAGACCGGCGCCGGCCCCTCAACGAGAAACGCAGTCAGATCGGCAGGTGGCTGCCAGCCCTGCGGGATTCCACTCGGCCAGTAGCCGGTTACATGGGTCGTGGCGGGCCAGTCCGGCGGTGGCGGGACGATCCGCGGGCTGAAGGCGTACAACACGGAGAGATGACGCATGAACCGCGGCGTATACGGTCCGGTGAGCGAATACGGATCCAGCCCGAGGGTGCGCTGCATCCAAGGGTTGATGAACGGGCGAATTGCCTGCCACGCCACCTGCCCGGTAAGCGTGTACGTCTGGCGGTTGTACCAGCCGCCCAGCCGCCACGGTATCGGCCAGATCGGGCTGGGGAAGGCGCGGGTAGGGCTGTGCATCGGGAAGGCCAGCGCCTGCACAACAGGTATGCCCAGCTTCATGCCGATCGGCACCGCGAACACCCCCAGCAGTGAGGTGATAATCAGGTCTGTATCGCTGTCACGGCAGATGTCCCAGCAGTCGTCCGCCATCTCATGGAGCACAGGCCGCGCCATCTCAACGAGGTTGAAGACCGCGCGAGCCGTATTCCAACCGGAGTTCATCACGTCACGTGCGGCAGGCGAAGCCAGCATTGCGGCCACGTCACCACGGATCGGCCTGAAAGCCACACCGTGCCCTTCAACCAGCGGGCGGAAGTGTTCGACGCTCGCGATCTGGACAGTGTGTCCGGCAGAGGCCAGCCCCGAGGCTAAGGCAATATACGGCTGCACGTCCCCGCGGGACCCAATGCACAGGATGGTGATATTCAAGACGAAACCATTCGATCCAGGTTCTGAGGTGGCGACCAGCGTAGTGACCACGCCGCATACGATTCCGACACCGGATTATATAATGCCTTATGCTTGACGCCAGGGGATTCGGCTTATACTGAAGATAGAAAGCAGGCAGCGGGGCGCTCGCCCTCGGAATGCCTTAACAGTGAATTGACCCGTGCTCGGCGTCAATGCCAGAGGGGGCCAAACAATATCCTGATGGTGCGAAGACGTAGCCGCTTCCCCTGCCAGACTTTCCAACCGGACTTCATCACCACGATGAAGCCCGGTTCATTTTAATCAGCCTGTGCCCACCCGCGGCTGCATCACACCAGCCCTCACAGCCTGACGGCACAGCGTCACAACTCCGGCAGGTGGCTGATCTCGCCCGTTTCGAGCGACCGCCGCACTGCCCCGGCGAGCAGTACCGCCAGCCGGGCCTGCTCCGGTGAACCGTGCACGGGCTGCCGGCGCTGCCGGACGCACTCCACGAAGCTGGCGACCTGCCGCTCGTAGGCGTCACCCGGCGGGACGACGGGGACATAAGCGCGGCCATCTTCGTAGACCATCAGGCGGCTCTCTCCGGGCTGCTCAACGCTCGCTCCGCCCGCCCTGAACACGAACTCCGCCCCCCCGTGCTCGCACAGTACCTGCAATCCGCAGGAAAAAGGGAAGCCACGCGGCATGAGCTGGCTTCCGTCAACCACGCCCTCGGCAAGGCCGTAGTCAATCACGGCATGTATGTCATTCCACAGGCCCGGTGCGGCCTCGTGCCCACGTGCATAGACAGACCGGGGCCCTCCGAACAGCCCGTTCAGCAGATCGAGGTCATGCACGATCAGGTCCAGCACCGCCCCGCCGCTCAGCACCGGATCACGGTACCAGTCTGCCCATTCCGGCGGTGACGACCGGCGCGTGGCAACGGCGGAAAGGGGCTTGCCGAGCACGCCGCTCTGCACCAGTTCAACAAGGGTTACGTATTCTGGCCAGAAGCGCAGCACGTGCGCCACCATCAGGATACCATCCTCCGGTCGGGCTCTCATCACGGCATCACAGTCCTCGGTCGTCAACCCGAAGGGCTTCTCCAGCAGGACATGCTTGCCTGCCCGCAATGCAGCGACCGCATATTCACAGTGCAGATGTGTGGGCAAGGTGATGTTGATCGCCTCGATGGCCGGATCCTCGATCACGCTCCGGTAGTCCGTCACCGCCACCGCTCCGACCTCCTGCGCGAGGCGTGCAGCCTTCTCCTCAGAGCGTGACGCCACCACCGCAACCCGCACGTCGGGCAGCCTGGTGTACGCTCTCGCATGGACGCCACCCATGAAGCCAGCCCCCAGAATCCCCACGTTCATCGTGTCGTCCTTTGCCTGTGTTCAGGACAGCCCCAGCGAGGCCAGATGCTGATACGAGCTTTTCATCGAACGGTTAATCTCGGCCAGTGAAGGCCAGGGTTCGCCGGAGAATTCGATCTCTACACTGAGCGGGCCGGTGTAGCCCCCCTGTTCGAGGAGCCCCAGCAGCCTGGCGAAGTCGATCTGGCCCTCCCCGATGGCCGGGAAGTTCCAGTCCCGCAGGCCGCCGATGTGATCCTTGAGGTGGCCGTGCACCATGTACGGGATGCCCAGGGCGAGGTCGTCCACGGCGCTGATCCCGGCGTAGAACTCCACGTTGGCCGTATCGTAGTTGAGGCGCACATTGGGACGGTTGATTTGCTCGATCACCGGGATGGCGTTTCGGGCACTGTTGGTGATCTCCCCGTGGATCTCGATCCCGATCAGGATATCCTGTTCCGCTGCGCGGTCTGCCAACCGGGAGATATTTGCCAGAAACGCGGCCTCGTCTTCCTGCTGGCTGGCGTGCCCGCCAATCGCCGTGTTCATGATGTCGATGCCCAACCGCTCGCAGAGATCAAGCGCCACCATGCCCAGTTCAAGGCCGTCCGGGGTTGTCAGGTCAGAGTGCCCACTGAGGCTTACCGCGATCAGTCCGAGCCGGTTGAGCATGCGCTGGATGCGCCCCAGCGCCCGCGCATCCACATCGAGCGGTACGTGCTCCGTCCAGCCGCGCACAGCGGAAAGCTCGACAAAGCGGTAGCCTGCCGCCGCGATCCCTTCCAGGGCTGCTTCCAGCGGATAGGAGTGATAGCTGTTCGTGTTGCCTGCCAGGCGGTTTCTGAGCACCATTGCGGCCAGTCCTTTCTTTAGCGGCAGTCGTGCGGCAGCCAGTCCGGGCATACTGTAGACGCTCTCAAGGGTAGTCCAGTCAGTCCAGGCAGGCAAAAGCAGATTGTGTGGTGTTGACTATACTGAGAGCTTCTCGACACGCCCGGAGTATCGCGCGAGGGGAGGCCATCATGCCGCACTACATCTGTGTAACCTGTGGAACGCAGTACCCGGAGGGTGCCCAGCCACCCGCTCACTGCCCGATCTGTGAAGACCCCCGGCAGTATGTGGGCTGGGAGGGACAGCGCTGGACGACGCTCGACGCGCTGCGCCGCAGCCACCGTGCCGTCTTCCACGCCGCAGAACCTGGCCTGCTCGAGATCGGCATGACGCCGGATTTCGCCATCGCTCAGCGCGCACTGCTGATCCAGACGCGGGGCGGAAATATCCTGTGGGACTGCATCCCATTGCTGGATGAGGCCATCGCGCAGGTGGTCTCGGTGCTGGGCGGCCTGAGTGCAATCGCCATCTCGCATCCGCACTACTACTCCTCGATGGTTGAGTGGGCCGCCGCCTTCCACGCGCCGATCTATCT
>JADZAD010000264.1 GCA_020852775.1 Anaerolineae bacterium | reverse complement strand
CCTGGAACAGGACTGAATCCATCCGCCCATGACCAGCACCGCCATGCGGCGTTACGCAGCCGAAATCTACCGCATCCAGCAGGATGAAGAATACGCCAGCCTGACCAGCCTCGCGGAGCACATGGACGTGTCGCTGCAGGCCGCCTCGCGCATGATCCGGCGCATGAAGGACGACGGCATGCTGGAGCATGAGCCCTACAAGGGGGTGCAACTGACGCCCGCCGGGGAGCGCCTGGCGATGCCTGCCCTGCGCCGCCACCGCCTCTCGGAGCTGTACCTTGTGCGGCAGATGGGCTTCGACTGGGCGGACGTACATGCACTCGTCGATGACTTCGAGCGGGGCGTCAACGAGCTGATCGAAGACCGCATGGACGCGATCCTTGACCACCCCACGCGCTGCCCGCACGGCGAGCCGATCCCGGATAAGCAGGGGGTGATGCCGCCCGTCAGCGACGTGTGCCTGATCGACCTGGCGCAGGGCTCGGCGGCGGAGATCAGCCGGGTGCGCACCCACCACCCGGAAAAGCTGCGCTACTTCGCGCGGCTGGGCATCCTCCCCGGCGCACAGATCCGCTTCCTGACGTGCGCCCCGTTCGAGGGCCCGGTGCGCCTGATGGTCGGCAAGGTAGACCAGGTGATCGGCTACAACCTCGCCTCCGCCCTGTGGGTGACGCCTGACGGCGCCTGAACGACAGGCGGCCAGACGCCAGCGGCCAGCAGCCAGACTCCAGCAGCCAGTCTCCAGTCTCCAGATTATGCCAGACCGCGCCCGGCAGCCCTTTTCCGCGATAACAAAACCCCACCGGATGAGGGCGGGGCGCTTGAGGGAGGAGGCACCTATCCGGTCGAGACCGTGCTCAATTTCAGTCAGATTGTGCGCTTAGAAGGTTAACTGTACAAGTTACGGAGAACTGAGGTTACAGAACCGCGCTCTCCCATACAAGTAGCCACTTAGTCTCGGCACGTTAAATACATGTCTATATGTAGAGCCAGCAAGATCAATGAGCAAAAGGTCCTTTATTCCATAGGTGACCACTATCTGCTCAGCATCCTGTTCCAGTGAAACGGGCTGAGATATTCCGTCTCCCCACAGGAAACCGGCTGGTAGTACGCTCCGCATCTGATTCCCGTCGATGTCTCTGATGATCAGATATCCTGAGCTCTCGTCTGGCGCATTGTAGACATCAAATACGCTGGAGCCTGAAGACCAGGACAGACTGTGTGCGCCGTCATTGATCCAATCTAATCTGGACAGCGAGGTCTTGATGCAGACTTCTGATACACAGTCTATTTCCATGACATACGCTTCTTGTTTCAGCGTCGGGTCACCTGCTGCCATCTGCCGTGAGACCTGAAACAAGAGTCTTGTGGGGCTGTCATGGTCTGCTTCCACATTGCGGACACTCATCGGTAGACCACCTGACAGATCTCTACCCGATAGTATGATGGAGACCGATTTCGTCTCTCGATTAATCACACGAAGATCACCATACCCAGCAGACGAACTCAGAAAGCCAACGAGTCTCTCATCAGACAATAGGAACACATCTGTCAGCAGCAGATCTTCCTCATAGACAAAGGTGGGCATTCTATTCTGAATATCCAATAGTAGTATCCGCCCTCTTCCGGATACACTGCGTCCCTGAATGATTGCCATAGCAAGTGTCTTGCCATCGACCGACACATCGAAATCCGCGATTTGCCATCCACGTGGGACATCCTCTGACTCTTCGCCAAGAAGAAGAATCGGATTCTGACTATCGGTACAGTCGTAGTAGACACCCTGCCGGAAATTTGAATCTACAGCCAAGAATACAAGTTCGGGGCCGCTGCACGGTGTAATGATTGGGCCGTAGGTTGACGTTGGGGATTGTTCCGCAGTCGCAGGAGACAGGTTGGGTTGATAGTTTCGATCCACAGTGGGAAATTCCACAGGGGCAACTCTGGTGGTCGCCACACAACTTGGCTGGAATAGGACGACTAATAGCAGACTACGAAGCCAGCGCATTGTTTCTGTTTCTTGTGAAGCCAGTAAAGGAACTCAGTCTTGTAAGCCCAGATCCATTCCCGCATTCTTCCTACCGTCCAGTATACGCTTCTCCCCCCTCCTCACCAGAATCCCTCACAGGCGGTACAATCCCGGCAGACTTGTAGCGTTGAGGATAGTGCATGTCAGAAAAATGGTACCAGCGCACCATCACCCTTGGGGCGCGTGAGATTACGCTGATCGTGGTCGGGCTGGCCGGGCTGGCCGCTGTACTGACGCTCGCCCTGGTCGGGCTCGAACGCTTTGGCCGGGGCGCGGCACAGGCCTCCGAGCCAACAGCCGCACCCGTCATCGCTGCGGCAGGCAGCCCCACCCCGGCGATCGTCACTCCGACCGCGGGCACACCGCCCCCCACCGGGGAGCCGCTCCAGACGATCCAGCACGTGGTCCGCAGCGGTGAGACCCTGACGAGCGTCGCCTATCTGTATGGCATCACCCCGGCGGCACTGGCCGCAGCCAACAGCCTCAGCGAGCAGGCGTTCATCCAGCAGGGGCAGTCCCTCTCAATCCCGCTCACGCCCGGCAACGAGGCGACGATACACACCGTAACCTTCGGCGAGACGCTGATCAGCATCGCCGACAAATACGGCATCCTGCCCGAAGTGGTGCAGGCCGCAAACAACCTGCACAACGCCAACGAGATCGTCATCGGGCAGCAGCTCGTGATCCCCGGCGGCGTGGCATGGCTGGCCACCGCCACGCCCGCCGTCACCCCGACCTTCACCCCGGCGCAGCAGGTCATGGCGAACGGCCCGGCGCTGGCCGACTGGCCGCGCTCAATCCTCGACGGCGACTACGACACGAATTACCCGCTGATCTACCCCGATACGCGCTTCACGCTGCACTACCAGCCCGGCACCTGGCCGGAGCGCAACCTGGCGGAGGCGGCGGCGCTCTTCAACGAGGGCTTTGACCACATCGAAGAGACGATGGGCGTCGAGGCGGCTGAACCGCTGGATATCTACCTCGCGGGGACACTCTTCGAGTACCCGAACGCGCACCTGCGCGGGCTGAACCGGCCCACGCTGCGGAAGCTCTTCATCCTGCTCGATGGCAGCGGCGACCGCGCCGACCGGCTGTATCTTGTGACGCATGAGCTCACGCATGCCGTCGCCCGCGCCACCTGGGGCGCGCCTTCCTCGACGATGCTCTCCGAGGGGCTGGCGACCTACACCGGCAGGCAGGCGCTGGAGGACGGCGGTTACCTGCCCTACCAGCAGGTGTGCCTCGCGGCCTACGCCGCCGGAGAGATGCGCTCCATGGCAGCCATCGAGCGCGACTGGCAGCAGTTCGAAGGCCATATCCGCCACCGCTTCAACTACTTCGGCAGCGGCTGCTTCGTCGATTACCTGATCCAGACCTACGGGCTGGAGGCTATGAGCAGCCTGTACAACACGTCCGATTACACCGCCCTGTACGGCAAGAGCCTCGCCGATCTGGATGCGGAGTGGTTCGCCACGCTGGACACGAATCAGGGCGAACTGCGCGTCTCTGCGGAGGAGATGTCCGGATACAGTAACGAAGTCGCCGAGGTCTACGCCTACGTCTTCGCCAACACCAACGGTACTGAACTGATGCACGAAGCCTATGTCGCGGCGGACCAGGCGCGGCTGGCGCTGTGGCGCGGCGACTACGAGCAGGTGGATTTCTGGGTTGAGCAGGTCGCTGTGATCACGGGGTTTCAGGCGGGCGGCGGATAGCGCCCCCCGGCCGCAGAAATGGACAGGGCAGCCCACGGGCTGCCCTGTGTGATCATATACCTGGCTTCTACTCGTACTGCTTCTCGCGCACGACCCCGGTCGCATAGGCGACAAACTCTTCCACAGGGATCGCCCCGCGGTCTTCCCCGCTGCGCATACGGAGCGCGACGGCGTTTTCTTCCATCTCGCGGTCGCCGACCACCAGCATGTAGGGGATCTTCATGGCCTGCGCCTTACGAATCTTGTTCCCCATGCGGTCGCTGGAGTCGTTGACCTCGGCGCGCAGCCCGGCATCCCGCAGGCGGCGTTCCACCTGCCGCGTGTAGTCGAGGTGGCGATCGGCGATCGGGATGATCGATACCTGCTGCGGCGCGAGCCAGGCCGGGAACGCCCCGGCATAGTGCTCGATCAGGAAGCCGATCATGCGCTCGTGTGTGCTGAGCGGGGCGCGGTGGATGCAGAGCGGCGTTTCGTCCTTGCCCTCGGCGCTGACGTAGGTCAGGTCGAAGCGCGGCGGCTGGGCGAAGTCCACCTGGTTAGTCGCCAGCGTGAACTCGCGCCCGGTCGCGCTCCAGATCTGCACGTCGATCTTCGGCCCGTAGAACGCGGCCTCGTCCGGCACCTCGACGAACGGGACGTTGCCGTTCGTCATCACGCGGCGCACCATTTCCTCAGTCTGTACCCACAGGTCTTCGTTATTGACGTACTTCTTGCCCAGCCCGCGCCTGTGGTGTGTGCTGAAGCGCATCACGTAGCGGTCGATGTTGAAGACCTTGAAATACTGGTGGTACAGCGCGATCACGCCCATGAACTCCTGCTCGAACTGCTCGACCGAGCAGTAGATGTGGGCATCGTTCATCTGCATCGAGCGCACGCGCATCAGCCCGAAGAGCTCGCCGCTCCGCTCGAAGCGATAGCAGGTGCCGTACTCGGCGAGGCGCAGGGGCAGGTCGCGGTAGCTGCGTGGCTTACTGCCGAAGATCTTGTGGTGCATCGGGCAGTTCATCGGCTTGACGTAGTAGCGCACGCCCTCAAGCTCCATTGGCGGGTACATGCTCTCCGCGTAGTAGGGCAGGTGACCACTGCGCAGGAAGAGGTCCTCTTTGGTCAGGTGTGGCGTCCGCACCCGGACATACCCGGCGCGCTCCTCGACCTCCTTGGCGAAGGCTTCAAGCTGTTCGATCAGCACGCCGCCATTGGGCAGCCAGAGCGGCAGGCCCGGCCCGACCTCGTCATCGAAGATGAAGATCTCCAGGTCGCGTCCCAGCTTGCGGTGGTCACGCTTCCGGGCTTCCTCAAGCAGTTCGATGTACTTATCGAGGTCTTCCTTCTTCTCCCAGGCCGTCCCGTACAGGCGGTCAAGCTGCGGGTTGTTTTCATCACCGCGCCAGTACGCCCCGGCGATGCTGAGCAGCTTGAAGGCGTTGGCCGGGATCTGCCCGGTATGCTCGACATGCGGGCCGCGGCACAGGTCCTCGAAGGTATCCTGCGTGTAGGTCGAGATCACCGGGCGGGTCTTCACTTCGTTGCCGTACTCATCGACCTCACCACGCTCCAGCCCCTCGATCAGCTCGATCTTGTACGGCTGCCCGGTGAAGAGCTTCTTCGCCTCCTCCGCGCTGACCTCTTTATAGGCGAAGCGGTGCTTGCCCTTGATGATCTCGCGCATGCGCTTTTCGATCTGCTCAAGGTCTTCCTCTGTGAAGTGGCGCTGCGCCCCGGCCTCATCACGACCAAGGTCAAAGTCGTAGTAGAAGCCGTTCTCAATCGGCGGCCCGATAGCAAAGCGCACATCCGGGTAAATCTCACGCACGGCCTGCGCCATGACATGCGCCGCCGAGTGGCGGATGCGGTACAGCAATGTTTCTTCGTAGGGGACGAACTCCTGCATGTCAGGCATTCTTCTCTCCTTGCCTCTGACCGGTCTCAATAAAACAAAAGGCCGCGCCCGTATTGGGGCGTGGCCCTGACGCGGTTCCACCCAATTTCCAGCCGGCGCGCCCGTACACTGTGCGGCTGCTCAATGGCTGCTAACGGAGCCACCCGGCACCGCTTACTTGGCTTCAACCTTTCAGGGGTGCACTCACGGGGGGTTTTTGCTGCGCTCGTCCGGGGGCAGCTTTCAGCCGGTGGCTGCCCGTCTCTGGCGGCGGTGGCACAGGTACTCGTCCCGCTCAACGTGTTGCATGTATGACGATGCGTATAGCGTATCGTTCAGCAGCGGGCTTGTCAACCGCCCGCCAGCAAAGATTCGGAGTTCCGCCGGATGGCCAGTACAATCGAGGCCGTTTCAAGGACTTCCCCTACAGGAGAGAGAACCGTGCCCAGAATGCGCGGGGCCGATGCCCTTGCCCGGTCATTGCAGGCCAATCAGGTAGATACCGTCTTTACCCTCCCCGGCGCACAGGTGATGCCCGCCTTTGACGCGCTCTATGACCTGCGTGACACGATTCAACTGATACACACCCGTCACGAGCAAGCTACCACGTACATGGCCTACGGCTTTGCCCGCGCTACCCGCAGGCCCGGGGTGGCGATGGTTGTTCCGGGCCCCGGGTTGCTCAACGCCGCCGCCGGGCTGGGGACGGCCTACGCCGCATCCACCCCCGTGCTTCTGCTCGCCGGGCAGATCAACACGGGTGAGATGGGCAAGTACCGCGGACAGCTTCACGAGGTCGATAACCAGCTTGACATGCTCAGGCCGATCACTAAATGGAGCCACATGGTGACGCATCCGGGCGAAATCCCGGAGGCGATCCGCGAGGCCTTCCGCCAGATGCTGACGGGCCGGGCCCGCCCGGTCGAGCTGGAGATTCCGCCGGACGTGATGCGTGCTGAAGCGGAGATCGACCTGCTGCCCGCCGAGCACCACGCGCCGAAGGCCGCCGACCCGGCGCTGATCGACGAGGCCGCCCGGCGGCTGGCAGTAAGCGACAGGCCATGTATCCTCGCGGGGGGCGGTGCGCTGCTGGCCGGCGCATGGGAAGAACTGCGCGCGCTGGCCGAGTTCCTGCAGGCCCCGGTGATGCTCATGCCTGAATCTAAGGGTGTCTTCCCGGAGGATCACCCCCTGTTCGCCGGGACAAACCCCGGCTATTTCTACACCAAACTGGGCCCGGCGCACCGCATCGTGCCGCAGAGCGATGCGATCGTCGCCATAGGGACACGCTTTCTGATCGGTGGCCTGCAGATCGGCCCGGAGCAGAACCTGATCCAGATCGACATTGACCCGCGTGAGATCGGCAAGAACTACCCGGCCTCAGTCGGCATTGAGGCGGACGCGAAAGCTGCGCTTGGCCAGCTTCTGGAGGCGCTGCGGAAGATCGCCAGCCCGAAGCCTGACCGCTCCGCCGAGGCCGGCACGTTCCGCAGGGACTACGAAATTGAGCTGCGTGGCTACGCCCCGGCGCAAGGTACGATCATCGACGCGCTGCGGGCCGAACTGCCGGCCTCGGCGATGGTGATCAGCGGCATGACGAACATCGGCTACTGGTCAAACCTGATGCTGCCCTTCAGCCAGCCAGATACCTACGTGACCTCGTCCTATTTCGGCACGCTGGGTTACGCCTTCCCCACCGGGCTGGGCGCACAGATCGGCGCGAACCGGGCCACCCCCGGCAAGCGTGTGGTGGCGATCACCGGCGACGGCGGCTTCCTGTATGCCACCGAGGAGCTTTCCACAGCGAAACGCTTCGGAATCAACCTGCTGACGATCGTGTTCAACAACAGCGCCTACGGGGCATCGCAGTGGGATCAGGGCTACAACTTCGATGAGCGGGTCATTGGCACGTCGCTGACCAACCCGGACTTCGTCAGATTGGCGGAGGCCTACGGAGTACGCGGCATGCGTACCGACCAGGGTGGCTTCCACGCTGCGCTGCATGAAGCCCTGCAGATCGGAGAGCCGGTCGTGCTGGAGGTAACCCTGCCCAACATGATGCCGCCCTTCCAGCTTCCGCGGTAGGCCGCATCTCAGTCAGATAGCAGGCGAGCCCGGTCTTCCGGGCTCGTGTCGTTTCAGGCGAAGGATTCCAGCAGCGCGGCGGTTTGCGCGACGAGCGTCTCCCAGCGGAAGCGCTCAAGCCCGGTGGAGGTCCCGGCGGCCAGTGCTTCCCGCTGCCCCGGCAGGCCTGCCTGCCGGATCGTCTCCGTCAGCGCGTCGGGGTCTGGGTACGGGGTCAGCAGGCCGTTTACACCGTGCTGGACCACCTCCGGGTTGCCGCCTTTGTCGCTCGCGATCAGCGGCGTCCCCGCGAAGAGCGACTCCAGCAGGACGTGTGACAGTCCCTCTCCTGCCGAGTACAGCAGTGTGTAATCCGCTGCCCGGTAGTACAAAGGCAGATTCTCATGGGGTACATACCCGGCGAAATGCACCCGACCTGAGATGTTGAGCGCCGCGGCCTGTGCTTCCAGTGCCGGGCGGATCTCGCCGTCACCCACGATCAGCAGGTGCACATCGGGGATCTGCGCGATAGCCCGAATCGTCTCATCGATGCGCTTGAAGGGCACCAGACGGGCGACAGTCAGCAGAAGCGGGGCATCTGGCAGGAGGCCCAGTTGCGTCCGCGCTTCCTCCTGGCTGATCAACAGAGGCGAATCGCCGAAATCCACGGCGCTGTAGATCACACTTATGCGCTCAGGCCGGACACCCCAGCCTAGCACGATGCGCTTCAGATGTTCGGACGGCACGATGACGTGTGCAAGACCGCGCGTGATACCGGCCCGGACAGCTTTGTTGGCTTCAACCTTCAGGGCGTAGTGCCGGCTCTGGAAGGTGGCCACGTCCGTCCCCGGCGCGACCCACCCCAACCGCGTCGCCCGCTCCCAGGCGATGTCGCCCCCGATCCGGGCAATCCGCGGGCGCACACGCGCAGGCAGCGGCAGTTCGAGCGTATGCAGGTAGGCGAGGTCGTGGTCGGGCCACAGGTGAGCGGCAGCACGGTAATAGGCCGCCATACGCACAGGGTAGGATGTGCGGCGTGACACCCGCACCAACGGATACGGATACCCGCTTACCGGGTCATCACCAAACGAGAGGGCAGTGACGGAATGCCCGCGCGCGGCCAGTTCCGGCAGCAGGCGGTACAGATAGGTTGCCGGGCCGCCGGGCTCAGGATGGAAGATTCCGGAGGCAATAAAGAGTCTCATATGGCGGATTATACCCACGCTGGCGCCGGTTGGTGGCACGGCATGGTGCGCCTGT
>JADZAD010000263.1 GCA_020852775.1 Anaerolineae bacterium | reverse complement strand
GATGAAAGAAAGGCACGACAAGATAGCTGCCAAACGGCCTGGGCTGCCCGTGTATACGGGATATTTTGGCGTCCGGGAACCAGCGGGCCATGCTATGCCTCCCCAGCGTCACAATAACCCTGGGCGAGATCAGCTCGATCTGTCTCTCCAGGTAGCTTCGGCAGGCTTCGATCTCGCCCGGCTCAGGGTCCCGGTTGTTCGGCGGACGGCACTTGACGACATTGGCGATAAATACGTCTTCACGCTGCAGCCCGATCGACGCCAACAGTTCTCCCAGGAATTTGCCCGACGCTCCGACAAATGGACGTCCGGTCTGGTCTTCCTGCGCCCCGGGGCCCTCACCGATAAACAGGATATCCGCATCCGGGCGGCCTTCGCCGGATACCGGCTTCAGGCGGCCCTGGTGAAGCGGGCAGCGGGTGCAGGCCGTGACTTCCGCGGCGACTTGGGTGAGGCTGTCTGTCATAGCGTCGAATCCCCTGTTGGCAGCGTGAGCGGGCATGTAAGCCAACGCCTATGATTATAGAGCACAAGCGCTTTTTCCATCAATTGCGGTACCGCCTGCCGGGCCTGCTGCTCGCCTGCGCCGTCCTTCTGCTATTTCGTGATCCGGCGACTGCACAGAGCGGCGAGGCCGGGTTCGAACTGGCCGACAGCCTGGGCGGTATGGTCATGGCAGCTGTGCCACAACCGGACGGGTCAGTAATCTTCGCCGAAGGCAGCGCTCTGATCGCTGCCCGGCTGGGCAGCGGGGCGCCAATACTCCTGAATCGGACGCCGCTGCCTTACGGAGCCATCCTTGACATCCGCCCTACGGCGGCAGGCCTGCTGCTCCTCACCGAGAGCGGGGTTTACCACACGACCAGTGACGGCCTGACAGTGCTGGGAACGGTACCCGGAAGCGGGCGGGCGTTCGCGCTGCGGAATGACCTGATCGCCGTTGCGGCGCAGGAGGCAGGTATCCGTCTGATCGCGCTCGCTGCTGATGGCGGCATGCAGCCTCTCAGCACGATCGACACACGTGCTCCGGCACTTTCAGTCACCTTCGACCCTATCCTGCCACGACTGTACATCGGGGCCGGGGAGACCGGGGTCTACCGGGCCGACATCTCCAATCCGGCCCTGCCGGGGCCAGCCGTGCTGCACAGCGGGAGTGCCTTCGCTGATACTGTCGTCGCCACCACGAACGACAGTATCGTGGTCGCAGGGGCAGGAGCGGTCAGCCTGGCTGGCGCGGCCACAGGCAGCGTTCTGGGGCGTTTCGACGCACTCGCGGATGCGCAGGACGTCATCGTCCGGGACGAGGTATTGTATGTTGCTGACGGGCGGGACGGCCTCAAGATATTCTGGCTGGCTGCGCCTGATCGCCCCCTGCAAACAGCGGGAGAGCGCGGCAGCCCCGCCGTCAGCCTCGCACTGGAGGCAGACAACGCGGTTATCGTCGGGCCAGACGGCCTGCGTATCCTCGATATCCGTGATCGCTATGCGCCGGTGGAACTGGGCCGGATCGCGCTCCCCGGCGAGCCGCAGGGGGTAGCCCTTGCGGCGGACGGGCGAGCGTTCGTCGCCCTCGGCAGCGGGGGTATTGCCTTGGTAGACCTCACCAACCGTACTGCCCCCCGGTTACTGCGGCGCATCCCGGTTGACACACCGGTGAGTGCAGTCAGCTACCAGGATGGCTGGTTGTACGGCACGGCGGGTGATGGCGGGCTGGTGACCATCGATGCCCGGATGCCTGGCGCAGAAACCTTTACCAGCCTGCTCGCACTTGCCTGCCCGGCACAGGATATCGCCGGGCGGAGACGGGTGCTGTTCATCGCCTGTGGTGAAAGCGGCCTGCTGGCAATCGATACGACACAGCCCAACACGCCGTTAATCTCCGGTATCCTGCCTGCCGAACCGGGGATTTCCTTCAACGCAATCACCCTGGCCGACAAACGCGCCTACATCTCCACTGACAGCGGATTCCTCGTCGCGGATGTCAGCCGTCCGGCCAGCATGGGCAAGCTCGCCGACAACACGGGCGAATCACAGGCGATCGGAGCCGCAGGGAAGATGTTATACACCGTCAGCGGCGGTGAGATTACCATCTATGACATACGCGCCACCGCCGAACCACTGCGCCTGCGCCTCTATAGCGGGGTGCAGCACCCGGCCCGCCTGACGGTCAGTGGCAACCTGCTGCTGATGGCGAATGCCGCCGATGGGCCCGACCTGGTGATCCTGAACATCGCCGACCCCGCCCGTATCCACGAAGTTGAGAACATCGGGGAAACAGGCCAGACAAAAGGGGCGGTGGTGACCGGTAAAGGAGTATGGCTGGCGCGTGGCGGGCGTGGCCTGCAGCAGTTCGACATGACCGAGGCTGGTGGCCTGCTGCCGCAGGGTGAATACCGCCTCGTCTCTCCGATCACCTATCTTGCTCGATCCGGTGACAGGCTGGTGGCAGGCGGCAGCTCCGGCTGGCTTGTGCTTACGCCGGAAGAAGGACAATTGGGGATGCCTGCTGCCGCCTCAACCGTTCAGACGACATCCGGGCCCCTTGCGTTGGACGGTACAACCCTGGTCAGCACAGACGAGATGCAGAACATCGCGCTGTACGACATCAGCACAGCCCCGGCCCAACTGCTGGCCCTTACCCCGGCGCATGGCCCGGTACGTGGTATCGCGCTCGATGCAGACCACGTTTACGCGGCTGATTCACTGGGCCTGTCGATCTTCTCGCGGCCGCTGCTGGTTCCGCTGGCACAGGTGAATACGCCCAGTGTGCCCACAGGCCTGGCGCTGCACGATCGACTGGCCTATCTGCCCCTCGAGGACGGGGGCCTCGCTGTCGTCGATCTGACGCTGCCGGGCGGAGGACTGGAACGTATTCATGATCTCCGCCTGTCACGGCCTGTGCAGTTCCTGCCGGCAGATGACGATTCGATTTATGTCCTGAGCGCGAGCAGCCTGTCACTCATTACTCTGGATCGGAACGATCAACTGGTGATTCTCCGGCAGGCACAGGTGGAACCGCCACCGGAACGCGGCCTGCTGCTGGGTGAGTTCCTGGCGGCCTATTCGGATGATGGCCTGCTGCGGCTGTACGATCCGCGCCACCTCGATCCGACAGCGATACCGCGCGGCCAGATCGCCCTGACAGAGAGTAATGGCCCACAAATACACGATCTGCAGGCCACAAGAAGTTGGCTGTACGCAGCTTTTGGGCCTGATGGGTTGGGAACAGCGCAGATCGGACAGCCCGGCGCTCCTCGCCTCACTAATGCGGGCACAGTCAACGCGCTGCTTACCACCGGAGATACGCTCTTTACCGCCGGAGATCGCCTGATTGCGTGGTCGCTCACAGATGCTTCCACCCCGGCGCCGAGCAGCGAACTGAACCTGCCCGGCGCCGCCTATCATCTCGCGCTCTCCTCAACAGGCAACCTGATCGTCAGCGGGGAGAGCGGCCTCGGCATCTACCGCCAGGAGGGCGACATGCTGGTGGAGGTCGCCACCATGCTGACGAGCAGCCCGGCCCTCCAGACGATCGCCATCGGGGAGCGAATGTACACGGCGCTTGGTTCCGGCGGGCTTCTCGTCAGCGACCTTTCCACCCCGGAAGCACCCACTCCACTCTTTATTTACACATCACCGCTTGGCCGGTTTGTCGCTGATATGTTTCTCTGGCCGAATGGACGACTTTTCGTTGCCTGGGAAAATGGTGTGGAACTCCTCGATACCACCAGTTCTGGCGCAGGGGAGACCGCCAGTACAGCCGGGCCGCGTCTGCTGAACGTCATCCCGCTGGCTGACGGGCCCGTGCGCGGCGTCACTATCTCCGAGAACGGGGTGCTTGCCAGTGCCGCCCTGGGGGATGAAGG
>JADZAD010000262.1 GCA_020852775.1 Anaerolineae bacterium | reverse complement strand
GGGTAGCAATGGCTGCCGGCATCCCGATGACGCTCGTCCCGCTGGATGCGACCCACAAGGCACTGCTCAACCAGGATCACATGGCGACGCTGAAGACCTTCGGGACGCCTGCCGCCGATGCGGCCGTAATCTTTACCGAGCACCTTGGCCGCTGGCACAAAAACCAGACGATGGTCCCGTTCGGCAGCGTGCCGATGCATGACTCGCTGGTGGTGTGCGCCGTGATCGACCGGGCCGTAATCGAGACGGTACACGTCTTTGTCGATGTCGAGACCTTCGGTGAGCTGACCATCGGGCGGACGGTGTGTGACACCCACTTCCGCAGCGGCAAGGAGCCCAACTGCCATGTCGCGCTCGGCGTCGATCAGAACAAGTACATCGACATCATCATGAGCACACTGAAGCGTACCGCATGACCCACCCGGACGACACCCGCTTTATTGAGCGGCTCGCCGAGGGAACGCCGGCCCCCGGCGGTGGGGCAGCCGCCGCGCATACCGGGGCGCTGGGTGCAGCGCTGGTGGGGATGGCTGCCCGCCTGACCCTGGGGCGGGAGAAATACGCTGAGTCGTGGTCGCGCGCGGTCGAGATCGCCACTGAGGCTGATTCACTGCGCGCGGCGCTGCTCGAGGCCGCCGGGCTGGACGAAGACGCCTTCAGCGCGCTGCTGGCTGCCTACCGGCTGCCGAAGCAGACAGACGCCGAGCAGACGGTGAGAGCGGAAGCGGTCGTGCGCGCAGCGCGGCTGACGGTCGATGTGCCGCTGGGCGTCGCGTGGATGTGCATCCGCGTGCTCGATCTCGCGTTGGAGATCGCGCGGATCGGCAACGTCAACGCATCAGCGGATGCTCATGCCGGGGCCTGCCTCGCGCGGGCTGCGCTGGAGGCGGTCACGCTCAATATCCGCATCAACCTTGCGGATGACGCACCCGCCCCGGAACAGGCCGAATCTGTCGGAGCGCTGCCTGCCTACCGCGCCCATGCCGCGCAGGTCGTCGAGCAGATACAGGCCGCCGTCGCCGAGCGCACCGGCGTGTGGATTGGAGAATAGACTCGTACCTGAACGCCCGGAAAGGAGCGTCCGATGAAGTATGCTGTCTTTGTGCCTCCCTTCGGCCCCTATGCTGACGCCCGCGCACTGGCCCGTCTGGCGCGAGAAGCAGAAGATGTTGGTTGGGATGGCTTCTTCATCTGGGATCATATCGCTGGCGAGCGCTACCCGAAGGCCATCGGCGATCCGTGGGTGGCGCTGACCGCCATCGCACTCAACACACGCCGCCTGAAGATCGGCACAATGGTCACGCCAATCCCGCGCCGCCGCCCGCAGAAGCTCGCCCGTGAGACCGTCACCCTGGATCACCTCTCCGGTGGGCGGCTGATCCTCGGCGTGGGGCTGGGCGGCATCGGCCACGGAGAATGGGACGACCTCGGCGATGAGGGCGACCTGCCAACCCGCGGCGAGATGCTTGATGAGGGCCTGGATGTGTTGACTGGCCTGTGGAAAGCGGAACACTTCAGCTACAGTGGCAAGCACTACACGATCAGAGATGCTGCTTTTGAGCCCGCGCCCTGCCAGAAGCCGCGCATCCCGATCTGGGTGGCGGGCGTGTGGCCCGCGAAGCGCCCGTTCCGGCGGGCGGCCCGCTGGGATGGCGCCTTCCCCGGCGGGAACATCACCGCCGCAGAACTCAAGGAGATTGCCGCCTATATCGAAGCCCAGCGCGAGGGCCCACACCCGGCCCGCTATGACATCGTCTACCGCGGCGTGACGAAAGGCGGCAACTCACAGGAGGACGCCGACCTGATCGGTGGCTACCGTGACGCCGGCATGACGTGGTGGCTGGAGAGCGTCAGCCCCTTCAACTACGATTGGGATGGCAAGAACGGTAAACCGTTCCCGGTTGACGCGATGTACGAGCGTGTCATCCAGGGCCCGCCCGGCGCCCCAACCGGGGGTTCCGACCTCGACAGTGACGAGCCGCTGAGTTTTTCTGGCGAGTCCGGTGACCTGTATGAGTCAGGCGACGGCATGTTCTGAGTGAATCCCTGCCCCGGCAGCGCGCCTCTGCCTGCCGGGGTATCCCTCATCCGGAACGGTGGAGCGTGTGGTATGATCGCGGCATGATCCTGCCCATCACCCGGTCACTGCCATGATATCATCCGCCCGCCGCCCGGTGTTACTCCTCGTGGCCCTGCTGGCCTGCGCCATCGTCATCACCCTTACCGCCGCGTTCTGGAACTACACCCAGGAGGACGTTTTCATCACGTATGTGTTCAGCCGCAACATCGCGCATGGGCTGGGCTTCGTCTTCAACCCCGGTGAGCGCGTACAGGGCAGCACCACCCCGCTCTATGCCCTGCTGATGTCGGGCGTATATCACCTGACACCCGACCTGCTGCACGCGGGCAACACCCTGAGCGCCGTCTTCCTGCTCGCGGCCTGTGGCTTTGCCGCGCTGCTCACCCGGCCGGTGCTATCGGGCTTTGGTCGCGGAGCGATCGTACTGCTGCTGATCACCTCACCGCTGGTCTACGTCAGCTTCGGTATGGAGACCCTGTTGTATGTCATGCTGCTGCTGCTGGCGTTGTGGATGTGGTCGAGCGGGCGGCGTGCCCCGGCGATGGTCGCCGCTGCCGCGCTCACCTGGACGCGCGCGGACGGTGCGGTGCTCGGCGCGGCCTTCGGGCTGGCCGCGCTGTGGGAGATCGTCGAGGCATGGCAGCGCAAAGACACAGCCAGTGTGCGCGGCCTGCTCACCGACGGGTTGAGGCTCGGCGTGGTCTACCTCGCAGTGGCTCTCCCGTGGTTCATCTTCGCCTGGGCTTACTTCGGCAGCCCACTCCCGCAGACTTTCGCCGTCAAGCAGGGGCTGTTCGAGGGCATCGCCTATCTTACACAGGGTTGGCGGCACTGGGGCGTCTTCTACAGCAACAACCCGCTCTCGCTGCTGGCCGCCCCGCTGGCGCTGGTGGGTGCCCTGAAGCTGGCCCGTACCCCGGGGATGCGCCCGACGGCGCTCTGGCCGTGGCTGTACGCTGCCGGTTACACCGCACTCAACGCGACCGAGTTCTGGTATTACACACCCGCTGTCGCCGGGCTGATCGTGCTGGCGGTGGTTGGCGCGGAGACAGCGGCGAAGGCGTTAATCCGCCGGTTTGAGCCTCCCCGCGCCCGCCCGATGGTGATTTCAGCCTCCTGTCTCTTGATCATCCTCTGTGCAGCGCCTGGTGTACAGCGGGCGCTAGCCTTCAGCCAGCCCTCACCACGCATCCTGACCTACCGGCTGGCCGGGGAGTGGCTCAGGACGAACACGCTTCCGGAGGCGACGGTGATTGTAGGCGACCTCGGCATCGTCTTGTATCATGCCGAGCGCCTTAACT
>JADZAD010000261.1 GCA_020852775.1 Anaerolineae bacterium | reverse complement strand
TGCCTATGCGGAAGGTAACAGTATCCGCACCAGCAAGGTCGAGGAAGACATCAAGCAGTAGACTGACCGGTCAGATGACAACAGAGCGACGGGCTAACCACCCGCCGCTCTTCTTTTCCCCTCAGCCCATCCGGGCGCACTCCGTGTACCGGAAGCAGGTCACAAGGTGGTCATTGACCATTCCCGTGGCCTGCATATGGGCATAGCAGACTGTCGAGCCTACGAAGCTGAAGCCGTGCTGTTTCAGGGTCTTGCTCACGGCATCCGACTCCGGGGTGGAGGCGGGAATCTCCGCCAGCGTGCGCCAGCGGTTCTGGCGTGGTACACCACCCACCAGCCCCCAGATGAATGCATCGAAGCTGCCATAAGCCTGCTGCACCGTCAGAAAGGCGCGGGCGTTGCGGATCGCACCCTGAACCTTCAGGCGGTTGCGGATGATTCCAGGATTCTGCAGCAGCTCCTCGACCTTCTCCGGCCCGTACCCGGCGACTCGCAGCGGGTCAAAGCCGTCGAAGGCCGCGCGGAAGTTCTCGCGTTTGCGCAGGATGGTGATCCAGCTCAGGCCCGCCTGCATCCCTTCGAGCACCAGCATCTCAAAGAGCAGGCGATCATCGTGTACGGGCACACCCCACTGTTCATCATGATAGCGCACGTAAAGCGAATCCGTGCCCGGCCAGGGGCAGCGTTCGATAACAGCCATGAGGGCCTCCTTGCGGTATTGAGCTTCTCATTGTACCCGGAACCGATTCGACGGCGGGCACGTTCGCGAGTAAAGTACCTGCGATCCTGACCCCATCCCCCGAAGTGATACGACTCTATGAATCGCCAGTTTGCCGGAATGCTGCTCATCCTCGTCGCCGCTATCGGCTATGCGCTGTTCCCCATCTTCGCCAAGCTGGCCTATGCCGATGGCCTGACGGCCACCAGCCTGCTCGCGTGGCGTTTCCTGGTCGCCACCGGGGCGACGTGGCTGCTGGCCCCAGCCTGGTGGAAGGCCGCCCGGCTGGCTCAGGTAGGCCGGCGCCACCTGCTCCGGCTGGGAGTGCTGGGGGCGCTCTTCGCGGTGCTGGCACTGGCGGCGCTGTTCGCACTGGAGCGCATCCCGGCCTCGACGTACATCATTATGCTGTATACCTACCCCGCGATGGTGGCGATCCTCTCGATGTTCCTCGGTGAGCGGCTTGCCCCGGTGGGCTGGGGCGCGATCATCATGGCAATCGGCGGCTGCGCCCTGGTCGTCGGGGCCAAGTTTGAACTCAACAGCCCACTTGACCTCGCCCTGCCGCTAATCAACGCGCTGACTTACGCCGTCTACCTCGTCCTGGTGGATCGAATCGTGCCCAGAGGCACCAGCGGGATCGCCTCCGGGGTCCTGAGTGTCTCCGGGAGCGCGCTGGCGATCTTACCGTTGATCGCGGTGATGGGCCTGCCTGCGCCGGCCACAGGAGCGGGCTGGGGTGCTGTCGCCGGGATCGCACTGATCTCGACGACAATCCCGATCATGTCGGTATTCGGCGGGATCGCGATCCTCGGCGCAACACGGGCGGCGATCGTCAACACGATCGAGCCGGTGATCAGCGTGGCCTTCGCCGCACTGCTGCTCGGCGAGAGCGTTGGCTGGGCACAGATCGCCGGTGGGGCACTGATCCTCACCAGCGTGGTGGTGCTGCAACTGGCACCTCCGACTCACCATCGCTCCGCGCACCCTCGGGAGAGGGCGGATCAGAACTCCTGACGGCCCGGCAGAGTCCTCGCTCGCTGAGGCTTGCCTTCATCCGGAATCGGGTGTTTAACAGGGGCAGTCGTGTAGTATCCCAATCCGGTTCGGGAGGAATATCTGTATGGCGGGCAAGATCTTTCTGGTATCGATCCGTGGTATCCCCAGCGTGCCGGATGTAAACATCCGCTCCGGCCCCGGCGCGTCAAACAGCATTGTCGTCAAACTCCCCAAAGGGACCAAAGGGCTGGTGGTGCTCGGTGTCAACGCAGATGCGGCAGGCGCAGCCCAGCAGGGCAAAGTCTTTCAGTGGCTGAATATCCAGGTTGCCGCCGGGCAGACCGGCTGGGTGCGTGATGACCTGGTAGAAGTTGAGGGTGATGGTACGGCCTTCGGCTACGGGGTGGTTGCCCAGCCGGTACTTGCTTTCAGCCTGCAGCGTGTCACCCGGCGGCCCACCACGCGTATCCCGGCTAGCAGCCCACCACCGGAGGCGATGCGCTCGGCCAGTGAGTTCATCCCCACCCGCAGCACGACAACCTGCATCGCCACGATTGTCGGGATTCCGGAGGTCAGTACCGTCAATATCCGCTCCGGCCCCGGCCTCGCGCATGATGTGGTCTTTCAGGCCCCGAAAGGCCTGACGAGCCTGAACATCACCGAAGTGCGCCCGGATGAAAAGGGTGAGCGGCGTGACGGCAAGGTCTTCCAGTGGTTCCGGATCGCTTTCCATGACGGCAAAGTGGGCTGGGCTCGTGACGACCTGATCACGATTCAGGGGGATTGCGATCAACTGGGTTACGATGATCTCTCCCAGCCTGTCACAGCCTTCAGCCTGAAACGCGAAATCCCGGTGATGATCCAGGGCTCGAAGCCAACCACGCCGCCGCCTGACCAGCAGGCCCCCGGTGTGAAACCAACTGAGCCAGTCCTGCCCGATACGCAACCGGTTGCAGCGGCAGGGTGCAGCGGCACGGTAATCTCTTCTGTCCCGGCAAAAATGCGCGCCGGAGCAAACACGACTTTTGCTGTGCTCACGGAACTGCCCGCGGGGACGAGGGGTACCATTGTCGATATCAGGCCACAGGAGGGCGGGGGGGCTTTCCGCTGGGTGCGGGTCGAAGCACAGGGGCAATCGGGCTGGGTGCGTGAAGACCTGCTCTCTTTCAGCGGAGACTGCGCCCGCTTTAACCTGCTGACCGTGCCCGGCGATCTCTTCCCCGCGCCGATGAAGCGTTATGTCTGGACACAGGGCTATCAGGGAACAGGCGGCCATATGGGCTGGGACATCGCCCTTGAAGGGGAGGCGGTATTCAGCGCCCCATCCATCGCCACAGTAATCCGGGCGCACACCTGCTCACGCTGCACGGAGGATAAGCCCAGCGCCCTCAGCCAGGGTATTCCGCTGAATGACCCACGGGTGATCAACGACCCGGCCTGGGGCTGGGGGTTTGGCAACCACACCGTGATTCGCTATGCGAACGACCGCCTTCCCGACAGCACCCGCCAGCAGCTTGCAAACGCAGGCTTGCCCGGCGGGCACCTGTTTGTCGTTTACGCCCATCTCAAGGAGATGACGGTGCGGCAGGATCAGCAGTTGATCGGGGAGACGCGCATCGGTTCGTGCGGTAATACCGGTAACTCGACCGGCACGCACCTCCATCTGGAAGTTCGCGCCGGGGCAAACCTGGAGATGGGCCCGTGGATGCGCCTGAAGCTGATGGATCCGGCGATCCTCTTCAGCCGCTGATCGACAAACCTGTCAGTTACCCGCTGCCTGCCAGCCTCCGAGCAGGCGGCGGGTGCTTTCAAAGGCAATATCCTCAGGCGAGATCTCCTGTGACGCGAAGAAGCGCGCTTCCAGCGCGTCGTCCCGCGCTTCGAGGACACC
>JADZAD010000260.1 GCA_020852775.1 Anaerolineae bacterium | reverse complement strand
CTTTATCGATGATCCAGCACCACCGCTACCGCCACTTCGCCGCCCGGCGTATTCGCCAGATCGCTTCAACGGTCTGGCTGATCACCTCGATGGCACTGCCGCTGCTGGGCCTGGCGAGCGCCGCCGGGGTTGACCTGCGCCCGGTGGATACCGATACGATCATCCATACCGTCGCCGCCGGGGAGACCCTCTCACGGATCGCCTCTCGCTACGGGGTGACCATCGAAGCGATTATGCAGGCCAACGGCCTCGCCAACCCGGATCGCATCGTGGTCGGGCAGGTACTCAGCATCCCGCGGGAACTCGAAGGGGGCGGGCAGCTCCACGTCATCCGTTCCGGTGAGACGCTCTCGCTGATTGCCGCCCGCTACGGCGTGAGTATCGAGGCGATCATGCAGGCCAACGGCCTGGCCAGTGCCGACCGGATCGTCGCCGGGCAGCAGTTGACCATCCCTTCCGGCACGCATATATCACAGGCGGAGCCGGAAGCCGCCGCCACTGCTCCGGAAACCACCTATGTCGTCCAGCGTGGAGACTCGCTTTACCGGATCAGCCTGATGTTCGGCGTCAGCACTGACGACCTGCTTGCCTCCAACAGCCTTGCCAACCCTTCGGCACTCTACACCGGCCTGCCGCTGCGCATCCCGGCGGCGCCGGTCACTTATACGGAATCTACCGCTCCGGCGGAACCAGCGGAAGCAGAGGGTGGGCGCGGTGGAGGCACCTACGTGGTTCGCGCCGGGGATACCCTTGCTTCAATCGCCATTGAGAACGACGTTACGGTCGATGGCATCATCGTTGCTAACGGCCTTACCAGCGCCGGACGCATCTTCGCCGGGCAGGAACTTCGCCTGCCTGAGCCAGGTTCGGCGGCCCGTCCCTTCCCGGGACAGGGTGATACCGCGCACACGATCGCCCCGGGTGAGACGCTGGCCGCAATCGCCCTGAACTATGGGGTGACAGTACAGGCGCTGCTGGCCGCCAACAACCTGCGGAGCGCAGCGGAAGCCGGCGCGGGGATGACGATCGCCATCCCCGGCGGGCTGGTCGGCACCAACAGCGTGCGCTACGCCAGTGACGGCAGCGGCCTGTGTGAGAACGTCACGGTCAGCCACGTGGGCTCCGGCTATTTCATCCTGCCTGTCTATGGCTACGTCTTCACACAGAAGTTCCATGAGTATCATCCGGGCGTAGACCTCGCTACCGATCTGGGGGTGCCGGTCTATGCGGCAGACGGCGGTACGGTGATGTACGCCGGCTGGAACCCTTACGGCTACGGTAACCTCGTTGTGCTTGACCACGGCAACGGCTGGCGTACTTACTACGGGCACCTCTCCCGGTATTCCGTTGGCTGTGGTGACTGGGCCCCGCGTGGCAGCATCATCGCCGAGGTCGGCAGCACCGGCAACAGCAGCGGGCCGCACCTGCACTTCGAAATGCTGCGCTTCGGTGTGGCCGTCAACCCGGCGGGCTCTCTGCAGTTCTGAACAGCAAGGGCCGATCTCCGGTTGCGAGTTGCAGGCGTCAGTGCGCCCGGGCTTGCCCTTGCCAGCACGGTTCATGTTTTGCCAGTATAAGGACAAGTGATGGCAACAAACGCTCCGGGTAAACCAGAGCGACCAGATAAGGTTGAGAGAGCAATGAGAAACCGACTGCAGAACCTGATCCGGCCTTCGTGGCTGTTTGCCAGTGCGGCCCTCGGCGTGATGGTGCTGGCCGCCGGGCTGGCACTCAACGCCACGGAGCCACCTGCTACCTTCCGGCTGGCACATCTCTCGCCGGATACACCGGCGGTTGACCTGTATGTGAACGGTACACGCTACGACGCGGGCCTGACATTCGGGCAGGTCGGGCCGACGCGCAGCACCGGCGGAAGCGGGCAGATGCTGGTCGAGGCGCGCCTTGCGGGCACATCCCCGGACACCGCACCGCTGATCGCCGCCTACGTTGGCGTCAACCCCGGCACGGCCTATGTGCTGGCAGTGGCGAATACGCTTGCCCGGCTGCAAATCGCACCCATCCCAATTGCCACGGCGAATCTGCTCAGTACTGATGCACGGGTGCAGGTCTATAACGCCCTGCCGGAAGGCCCGCGCATCCTCGTCAAGACCAGCGACAACGTCATCATTGCCGATGGCCTCGGCTGGGTGGAAGACCCGGTCTCATTGAACCTTGTCGGCGGGCAGTACCGGCTGATCGGCGCGACCAGCGACATCCCCGCTACCCTGCTTTTCGACCAGGTACGGTCACTGGAACCTGGCACCGTCACGACGGTCATCGTCACCGGCCAGCCGCTGCAGACGATCTTTGTCACCACCCGGCCCGGCGCGCAGGTTGTGACCGCGCCCTGACGCCCCACTTGCAGGCAAACCGCGCGGGGCGGACGACAATCATCCGCCCCGCACTTTTTCGCCCGCTGACGCGATGACTGGCCCTTCCCTGCCCCTGAACACCATCCTGAATGGTGAATGTACCGCCATCATGGATGGCCTGCCTGAGGCCTCAGTTGATCTGATCTTCGCCGATCCGCCTTACAATCTCCAGCTCTGGCAGCAGCTCTGGCGGCCCGATCTCTCCCCGGTGGAGGCTGTCACCGATACCTGGGATCAGTTTGACAGCACAGAGAGCTACGATGCTTTCAGCCGCCGCTGGCTGACGGCCTGCCGGCGTGTGCTCAAACCGACGGGCACGCTCTGGGTGATCGGCTCCTACCACAACATCTATCGTGTCGGGGCCATCATGATGGACCTCGGCTTCTGGATTCTGAATGACATCGTCTGGATCAAGACCAACCCGATGCCGAACTTCCGCGGCACACGCTTCACCAACGCCCATGAGACCCTGCTCTGGGCGCAGAAGGCCCGCGGCGAACGCTATACCTTCAATTACCGCGCTATGAAATCTCTCAATGCTGATGAGGGCAAGCAGATGCGCAGCGACTGGCTGATCCCAATCTGCCACGGCGCGGAACGGGTGCGGATCAACGGCGAGAAGGCGCACTCAACCCAGAAGCCGGAAGCCCTGCTGCACCGGGTTATCCTGGCCAGCAGCAACCCCGGTGATGTCATACTTGACCCGTTCTTCGGCTCAGGCACGACCGGCGTGGTCGCCCGGCGGCTGGGGCGGCACTGGATCGGCATCGAACAGGATGAGCGGTACGTCCGGGTGGCACGAGAGCGCATCGACCGGCAGAGGCCCGCCCCACCCTCGGCGCTGGAACATGACGCTCCCCGCAAACTGCCACGCATCGCGTTCGGTGCGCTGGTCGAGCGCGGGCTGGTACGGCCCGGAGACCGGCTTGTCTTTGACCGCGCACCGCATCCGCAAGCTGAGGTCATGGCGGATGGGCGAATCCAGTATAATGAGGCTGAACGAGGGCTGATCACCGGGTCGATCCACATGGTAGCCAGCGCGCTGACAGGCGCGCCGTGCAACGGCTGGCTGCACTGGCTGGCAGCCCTGCCGGAGACCGGTGAGCTTGTTCTGCTTGACCAACTGAGGCAGATGGCCCGGCGCGCACAGGACGCGCCCTCCGACGATTGACGCCCGCAAGGAGCAGCGATCATGACAGCGCGCAAACCACCCGCACAACCCGTACTTACCCGGCGCGAACAGCGTTACCTGCTGCTCGGCCTGATCGGGGCCGTGGCGCTCGTCGCCATTTATCTGCTGGCGCGGCCTGCCCTTACCCGCTGGGCGGTACAGGGTACCGCGTCCTCAGCGGTTGAGGCACTCAAGGCATGGGCTCCACCGGTCGGTATGCAGCGCACGGGCGATCCTGAAGTCTCATCAGATGAGGCCGGCAATATCCGCGTGCGCGCAATCTTCAAGGGTAGTCTTGTGTTGACGGACGGCTGGGTGGCCGACTTCTGCCAGAAGCGGCAGGGCCCACCAACCTGGGTGGTTGAACGCTGCACGATTCTCCCCGGCGACCCGACCGCTTTCGAGGCGATCCTGCTCCGTGAGCGCGGCGCACAGCAGGACATACTGAGATAGCAGTCAGATGCTGGCAAGCAGCCGTCAGCCTGAAAGCAGCGGGTGAGCGCGTGACCTGCCCTCTGCTGCATCGGCCCTCAGCGCTTTCGGAGGCGCGCTCCACCAACCAGAAGCTGACAGCTAATCGCTGATCGCCAGTAGCTGCTCATACACGTGCCATACCGCCTGCGCCGCACGCGCCCAGGTGAAGCGCCCCGCCCGCTCGACTCCCCGCTCAGAAAGCGCGGCGCACAGCGTGGCGTCCCCCAGCACACGAGCCAGCGCTGCGGCAAGCGCATCCACGTCGAACGGATCGACCAGCATGCCAGCTTCCCCGACTACCTCCGGCAGTGATGACGTGTTCGCCGCCACCACCGGAGTGCCGCTCGCCATCGCCTCCAGCGGGGGCAGGCCGAAGCCTTCATAAAGTGACGGATAAGCCAGCACCGCTGCCAGCCGGTACAGCCCCGGCAGATCAGTGTCGGGGATGTGGCCGGTGAAGATCACTCGCCCACCCAGCCCCAGCCGTTCGACCTCACGCAGCACTGCGTCATAGCCCCAGCCCTGGCCCCCGGCTACCACCAGCACCGCGTCCACACCTGTGCGGGCAAAGGCCTGCACCAGCCGCAGGTGGTTCTTGCGCGGCTGGAGGGTCCCTACGGTCAGCACGACCGGGCCGGGTGGAATATGGTACTCGACGCGCAGCCGGGCCGCTTCATCCGCAGCCGGGGCCGCGAAGAAGCGCGGATCGACCCCGTGCGGGATCACGCTGATCTTCTCCGGGCACGTGCCATACAGGTGGATCAGGTCCTGCCTGGTGGCTTCTGAGACGGCGATTACATGGTCGGCGCGGGCCACCGAATGGGGTACCGCCCTGGCCAGGTAACGCTGCATGCCGGGCATGGTTTCATCCGGGAAGCGCTCGTAGGCAAGGTCATGGATGGTCAGCACCGTGCGGGTGCCACGCCGCACCGCCGGGAGGGTGAAATCCGTCCCGTGGAACAGGTCGAGCGGGCCCGTCCACGCCTCGACAGGCAGCGGCAGGCGCAGGCGCTGCCACAACCGGTTATGCACCCGCTCAGAGAGATGCGACGGGTGGAAAGTACAGCCACGCGGAGGCACAGGCAGGTCGGCGGGGCGGGCTCCGGCGGCAAAAAGCCGGATGGTGCGCTCGCCGGGCAGTTCCGCCAGTGCGGCAGCCAGTTCGCGCACATAGCGGCCAATCCCGGCCTGCTGCTGCACAGCGGCGGTATAGTCGAAGCCTGTTACAGGGTGGTCAGGAAGCACCGCGGGCCGCCGCTCAGTGAATGGCGCGGCTGCGGCGAATCGCGGCGTGTGCCTCGGGGGTACCGATGCTGATCAGCGCGTCGAGTGCCATCCGGCTGACCGGCACTCGCTGCGCCCAGGGAGGCTCAAAGGTATCACTCAGGCGGCGAGCCAGCGCCTCGACCGTCTCCGGGTCGAAGTACTTCTGCAGCGCCCACGCGGCAATCCAGCGTACTCGCCCATCACTGTCATCCAGCGCACGTGTCAGATGGGGTACGGCGGAGATGTCACAGGCGCACAGGTTCCCCAGTGCCCAGACGGCCGCCTGCCGGACCTCCGGGTCAGGCGATTGCAGCGCATCGAACAGGCCGGGCAGCGCGTCGCCACCGCCGATCGCGCTCAGAGCTTCGGCGCAGCCGTCACGTACCACGCTTTCTTCGTCATGCGCCAGAGCTACCAGCAGTTCGGGAATAGCACGCGCATCGCCGATCAGTTCCAGTGCCCAGGTTACCGCATCCCGCACGAGAGCCGATTGTTCCTCATGGAGCCGGCGCAGCAGTTCGGGCACAGCCCGCGTATCTCCCAGTTCTCCCAGTGCCCACGCCGCCGCTTCACGGGTACGTTCATCACGTGTCATCAGTGCGACCAGCAGCACCGGCAGCGCATCCGGCCCAATACGCACCAGGCGGTCCAGCGCCGCGCGCCGGGCCTCCATATCATCGGTCTGCAATTCATCAAGCGTCCTGCGGATCACCCGTTGCAGTTCAATCGGGGCTGGAGGCAGCGTGGCAACGCTGGCACAGGTCTGCGGTTGGTACGGATTCTTCTCGAGCGTCATATGGCTTCTGACCAGGATTACCGCGCGCAGCGGACGTTATAGACAAGCGGTGCGGTCGAAGGGCCGACGGCGCACACTCCTGCTCAGGATTATGGCAACTTACCCTCATCTTTTCCACTCCTGCCCCTGGTTGCTGTCTATCTGAACCGGACTAGAATGATAGTGTTGTTATATTATGGACTCAGTATGAGAGGGGTATATATATGGCTCTTGATAACAGGGTGCTGCTCAAGGCAGCAGCGGTTGGCGCAGGCGCAGGGCTGGTGATCTCCGTGCTTTCGATGATCCCGTGCATCGGGGCGATTGTATGCTGTCTCAGTCTGTTCCTCTACATGGCGGTCGGCGCGTCCTACGGCTACTTCAGCGAGCAGGCAGGCGGACAGCCCGACCTCGGTAACTGGGCGCTTGGCGGCGGAATCGCCGGGGCCGCGGCGGGCCTGCTCGCCAGCCTGGTTCGCGTGGCAGGGGCACTCGTGGTTCAGGCACTCGGGCTCGGCGCAGCGACCGCCGCTCAGATGCAGCAGCTTGAACAGTTGGAGCAGGCCGGGCTGCCGCCAGAAGTTGTCTCTCAGTTGACAGGCGCGGGCGCCAGCCTTGGTATGGTGGTGATGGGGGCCTGTATCGGCTTCATACTCATCATGATACTGGGTGCGGCAGGTGGCGCGCTGTATGCCGCTTATAAAGGAAACCAGTCACGGACGGTTGTGCCGCCAGCGGTTTAGCGAAGCTACAAAGCAAAGAACCGGGGGGACAGGCCTGCTGCAGAGGCCTGTCCCCCCGGCGCGTGTTTACACGCTGACGATCTCGTAGCTGGTATGGATCGGCACTGAGGCGTGAAGCTGCCCGGCCACCGAGCAGTATTTGGTCATCGACAGTTCAATTGAGCGGGCCACCGCCTCCGGGTCGATTTCCTTCCCGGTGACGATATAGTGCAGGTCAATCCGGGTGTAGACCCTGGGATAATCCTCGGCCTTCTCACCGCGCACCTTCACATCCAGCCCCGTGACTTCCTGACGCTTCTTCCGCAGGATGCTGATCACGTCCATGCTGCTGCAACCGGCAAGGGCGGCCAGCAGGACCTTCTGCGGGCGCGCACCAAGCCCGTGCCCGCCGACGCTCTCATCGGAGTCCATGTGAATGTTCACCCCGTCCCCGGTGTCTGCCTCAAAGTGCATTCCGTCGTGCAGGGTCATACTGATCTCGTGAACCGCTGGCATGGCTTCTTTGTTCTCCTGTGCTATGTGCCGTGGGCGGGCACGCGGGCCGCGCCCCGGAAGGGCCTCATGTATCGGACGGCGTGATCGCCCCCGGCCTTACCTGCCACCCCCGCCAGCGCCAGAAGACTACCAACCCCAGCGCCGCGCCTGCCCCATCCACCAGCAGGTCAAAAGCGCTTGGCCAGAGGCGCACATAACCGCGCAGCAGGGCCTGGAGCGCCTCCTGCCCCAGGCCGATCCCCAGCGCCAGCAGCAGTACAAGGGCCGCCACACGCCGTCCGTGATGCCCTGCCGGCAACCCCCAGGCGAGCAGCCACGCCTGAATCAGGTAACCAGCAAAATGGATCACGATATGGCGCAGTTCAAAGACCGCCTGTGCCAGCAACCCCGGTGGGCGCGGATCACGCCCCGCCATAATCGCCGTGGCGAGGTAGAGTGCCACCAGGTATGCCAGCGCCGGCGCCATACGCCGGGCAGCAGGGAGGACAACTGCGGATTCATGCGCCTGAGAGGTCACCGGTATTCCCTGTAGTACTGCGGTAGATGTGTGTTTTTTCTCATCCGGTGCCATAATGCGAATGGATGCGGCACAGGGTTTATGGATACATGCCACGGGGGCGCTGACCAGATGGGCCTGCCAACACAACTACGCGACAGCCGTAGTTTTATCCAGTCCATTGACCTTCAGCAAATCGAGACGCAGGTCTCGCGGGAAGCTCAGGCGCAGATCGCCATCGTCGGGCCGGTTAATTCCGGCAAGTCCACGCTGTTCAACCAGCTCAAGGGGCAGAAACTCTCAAAGGTATCCGCGGTGCCCGGCACCACGACCACGGTGATCGCCGAGCGATTCGGCCCGTTCGCGCTGATCGATACTCCCGGCTTTGACGAACTCTCCGGTGAGGACCGCACGATCACCGCCCTGAGTGCACTTGACGCCGCGACCGTAGCCGTGCTGGTGCTGGACGCTTCTGCCGGGATCCGCCAGAGTGACTTCGCCCTGCTCCAGCAGATCCGCGCGCGCGGCATCCCGGTCGTCATCGTGCTCAACAAGATCGACCTGCTGAAGAAGGACACGCAGGCAGTTATCGCCGATGCCGAGCGCAAGATCCGTGCCCCCATCATTCCGATCTCCGCGAAGCGCGGCACGAACATTGCCCGCCTGCTGATCCCGGCGCTGATTGACGCCGATCCACGCATGGCAGTGACCATCGGGCGCGCCCTGCCCCGCTATCGCCGCATGGCGTCGCGGCGTATCATTACTCAGTCCGCCATGGTCGGTGCAATGGTCGGGTTTTCACCCGTTCCGCTGCTCGATATTCCCTTTCTGATCGGGCTGCAGGTGCGAATGCTGCTGCGCCTGGCAGTGATCTACGGTGAGGCGATGCCCGCTTCCCGCGCGCGGGAACTGATTCCCGCCATCGCGGGCGGGCTGGCGATCCGGTATGCTGCCCAGGAACTGGTCAAGGTGCTGCCAGTCGCAGGGTGGATCACCTCCGGGATTGTGGCCTCCACGGGGACGACCGCCATCGGAAACGCAGCGATACTCTTCTTCGAGAACAGCAGGAACCTGTCGCCCGCGCAGTTGCGGGAGGCCTACAAACAGTTCCGCCGCCGCAGAAAGGCCGCGGAAGCGGAACTTCTGCCTGACGAGGCAGGAACGCCAGCTCAATATCCTGAAAACGAGGTGTTTCAGCAAGGTGAGTAGCCCGTTTATCGCTCGTATTCAGAACCTGCTGCATCGGACCACCCCACCCCCACCCACCGAAGCAGAACACCAGTCCCCTGCCTGGCGCATCGAAGAACTCGACGTCATCGAGCAGATCGCGCGCCAGATGACCGACCGGCCGCAGCTCCAGGTGGTACTCGATACGCTCGTAGCTGCCGCAGCTCGTGCCACCGGCGCCGACCGCTGCGATCTCTACCGGGTACACCCCGCTACCGGCAAGCTGAAGCTGGCCGCCAGCACCGTCGGGCCCGAAGGCAGAAGCGGCGCTTCCGGTGGAACCCGGACTGAGGGTATTGTCGTCCGGGCGCTTCTCAGCGGTGCGCCCGTCCTTGAGGCTGATATCACCCGCTCGGAGTACTTCAATCCGCTCCATCCAGACACCCGGGCGGAGATGATCGTCCCGGTCGTCCGTGAAGCGACGCGGCTGGGCGTCATCATCCTGGAAAGCCAGCGCCCGGACGTGTTCAGTGAAGATCACCTCGGCTTTGTCAGCCGCATGGCCGATCTTGCGGCGGTCGCCATCCGGAACGCGCTGTTCTACGAGACCGTCGAGCGCCGGGCTGAAGCATTGAACATCCTGCGTAGTATCGCTGTCGAGATGCTCGGCACCACCGACCTGCGCCGCACCTTCCGCCTGATCGCAAGCGAAACGCAGAAGCACACCGGTGCGGTGAATGTTCATGTCTACCTGTATGACGCCCAGACGGACAGTTTGCGCTTCGGCAGCAGCGCGTGGCAGGATGGCCGCGTCGATGTCGAAGCGGCCCCGCCGCGTTCCAATGGCATCACCGCCCATACCGCGCGTAGCGGGGAACGGATCGTCATCCGCGACCTCACCCGCTCTCCGTTCAACCGGAACATCCATTGGGAGGACGGCATCGGGGCCTTCGTGTGCGTACCGCTCAAACACGCGAACACGGTCGTCGGCGTGTTCAGCGCGGCGTTCACCGTCGAACAGACGATCTCCGATGAAGTGCTGGTCTTCCTCGATATGCTGGCCGTACAAGCCGCGGCGGCCCTCTCGACCGCACATCTCACCGATGAAATCCGCGAGGGGCGTGACCGGCTGCAAACGCTGGTAGACAACATCACCGACGGCATCATCATGGTCAACCGGCAGAACCGGATCATGATGGTGAACCCGCGCGCCGATTCCATCCTATCCACGCGTGTCTCAGCGCACGTCGGGCAGGATTTCTTCCGAATGCTGCGCCAGTCAGGCAGGGGGCGGAACGAGCCAGGCGGCCTGTTCGACCGCGCTGAACTGCACCGGCTCGCCCGTGAAATACGGGCAAATCCCGCGGCGCCTACCCGCCGCCGCTATACACTGCCCGGCAAGGAACCGACTGTCGTCGAGGAAGTCAGTTCAGCGATCATCCACAGTCCGGGCGTGATCGCCGGGCGTTTGATCGTCCTGAGGGACGTCACCCAGGAAAACAACCTCGAACTGTACCGGCAGGATATGTCCGACATGCTGGTGCATGACCTGCGTTCACCACTGAGTGGCCTGATCTCGTGGCTCTACATCGCCCAGGAGCAGGCGCATACGCTGGCCCCGGAGAACGCTATCCTCAACAGCGCACTCGATGTGTCGATGCAGAGCGCGCGCTCAATGCTGGCGCTCACAAGCTGCATCCTGGACATCAGCAAGCTCGAATCAGGCGAGATGCCGCTCGCGCTGGAGCCGGTCAATCTGCATGAGGCAGCCCGATCCGCCGCCACCCTGATGGCATCCGTCGCGCAGAGCGCGGAGATCACCGTCAGCATCCAGGCGCCACCGCACCTGGAACCGGTATACGCCGACCAGCAGACAGTAGAACGGGTGATGATCAATCTGCTGGATAACGCGCTCAAATACACCCCGGTCGGCGGCTCGATTCGCGTGACGATCACTCCGAACAGTCACGAACAGCGGGTCACCGTAGAAGACAGTGGGCCGGGCGTGGATGAAGCGCATTGGCAGGAAGTCTTTGATCGCTTTGTACAGGTCAACACGGAACGCCGCCAGCGCGGCGGCAAGGGTACCGG
>JADZAD010000259.1 GCA_020852775.1 Anaerolineae bacterium | reverse complement strand
TGCCTGATAATGGATAAATGTCCGTTCTGTCACCTTGGTAGGATGCGCCTCAGGCCGCGGATGCACTTCCGCCGCAGTGGCTCAGTTCTGATTTCAGCAATGGACGCACGGGCGGTGCGTTGTGACGTGTGTGGCGAAGTGATCTATGACCCGGACCTGCTGACTCTGCTTGATCTGTTCTTCCCGGCTGAAACGCCCGAGCCTGCTGATGGGGCCCCGGCCAACAGCCGAAGCGACGACGATCCTCTCACACGGCCGGTACAACCCGGCAAAGTCTGGAGCATATAATCTATGGTGCTGAATCTGTGGCATGAACTCCCACCGGGGCCGGGCTCACCTGAGTCGCTGGAGACCGTCTACACGATAGTCGAGATCCCCAAAGGCAGCCGGAACAAATACGAGTATCACAAGCAGGCAGGCATCATCAAGCTGGATCGAGTGCTGTATTCTTCTCTGTACTACCCGGGCGATTACGGGCTGATTCCGCGCACTTTCTATGATGATGGCGACCCCCTCGACATCATCGTGATGATCAATGAGCCGACGTTCCCCGGCTGTGTGATTGAAGCACGCCCGATCGGTATCTTCCGGATGCTCGATAAGGGTGAGCCGGACGACAAGATTTTTGCGGTACCAAGTCGTGAGCCACTGTACCAGGACTATCACGATATCAAGGATATCCCACGGCACTTTCTCGATGAAGTCCGGCATTTCTTCGCGGTCTACAAGGACCTCGAGGGGGCACGGGTCGAAACGCTCGGCTGGGAGGGAGCGCAGGCGGCCAGAGAGCGTATCGAATATGCTGCGCGGCTCTACCAGACAACGTTCCAGCCACCGCGGTTGTAACCATCTGTGAAGCGCAGGCCGTATCCTGCATGCGTATCATGTCAGAAGACGAGAAACCTATCCTTATCATCGAGGACAACCCGGACAACCGTGTGCTGATCACGGACATGCTGCACTCGATGGGCTACCAGGTGATCGAAGCGCCTGACGGTGATAGTGGGGTAAGGCTGGCCCACCAGCATCGCCCTGCGCTGATCCTGATGGATCTGTCACTACCCAGCAAGGACGGCTGGCAGGCGACCCGCGAGATCAAGAACTCACCGGAGCTCGCTCATATCCCCGTGGTTGCCCTGACAGCCCACGCTATGCGGGGAGACCGCGAGCGTGCGCTGGAAGCGGGCTGTGATGAGTACCTTACCAAGCCGGTTTCCCTCGGGGAACTGAGCCGTACTTTCAGCGCCGTCCTGGGCGGGCGTGCCGCCTGCTGATATGCGGCGCGCAGTCTGGAGCATCGGGTTGACCATCCTGCTGGTCACCGCTTGCAGCACCCCCGGGCCAACCGGCAGCATGCCGAGCCCGCCCACCGTCAGCACCCCGCTATCTTCTGAGGCCAGCCTGAGCGCCGCCTACCAGATCGATAACCCGGTGGCACGGCAGGCGGCGGTGCTCCGCCGGACAGCCGCATTTCTGCAGAGTGATACGGCACGCCGTGCCGATGACCTCACCCTTTCCACACTCTATACTCAGGCCGCCTTCTCGTCCGGGCGGCTGGCGCTCGATAGCCCGGTGTTTATCCGGCGGCAGGGATCTCTGGCGCTGATCGGGCTACCTGACAGCATGGGCATCTATCTGATCGATCTCGACCATGCGGATGCGCCCGTACTGGTCAGCCCGTGGACAGCAGGCATTACCCGGCTGGATGTAGCCTGGCGGGTGGACGCACTCGGCATTGTGTACGAGACTGCGCCGCTGTCCGGGCCATCCCGGACACATTTCGCCCTGATGCGCTTCGGGGAGACAGGGTGGGAGACCGCATGGCTGAGTGACACCGCCCCCGACTGGTGGATTAACACTCAGGGCGCTACCCTTGCCGTATCAGAGGATCTGTCGAGGCTGGTCGTCACCGGGCCGGCGCCCGGCACCAGCGCACTCTTTGACGAAGCCACCACCGGCATCAGCCGGACGCTGCAGATCACCTGGGAACGTAACGGGGACAGGTACCGGCCCGTGCCCCTGCCAGAAAGTTACCGGAACCGGGCAGAGTGGCTCCGGGCCACAGCCCAACCATCCCCCTATGCGACACTGGTAGAGTTCCTTGAACGGCTGGTCACGGGGGATACCGAAGGAGCAGCGCAGGTGGCCACCAATCCGGATGCCGTCAGCAATGCGCTGGCATTCGGGCTGAACTACGCCGGGCGGCGCTACATTGTCACCCGGATCACCGGGGGCGAGATCGAGTTCCGCGATACGCGGGGTGCGTTTATCGTGACCTTTCAGGCGGGCACACCCGGCGCCGGGCCCGCCTGGTTGATCGACACGATCAGGCCGCTGGGCGCACCGGCCATTCCCTGAGCAGTCAGGCGGCTCTCAGGCCCGGGTCTCGAGTTCGACGCGCAAACGCGACAGCACTGTCTGGATCGGACTGGCGACCGTTACCTGTGATGAACCTGAAAACAGCAGAGCTACTGCGCGGCGCTCATAATCAAGGATCAGTGAGCCAGAGTCACCAGGTTGGCTGAGCGGCGTGAGGACGATCTGATTGGTGAAGCGGGCCCTCCGGTTATCATAGTTGACATCAATCGTCACATCGATCTGCGTGACGATCCCCTGCGTCAGGCCGGTGGTGCGCCCGCTCTTCATCACACGCATCCCCAGCCGGGGCGCGGCCACCCCCAGCGGCGCACCTCCAATATCAATGATGCTGGGGCTGAGCACCAGTTCGGGGTTCACTCTCGCCAGCGCAGCATCGATCAGGTTCTCGTTCGTCGTCGGGGCCGGGACCGGCCTCGCGGTGCCCGGCTTCGTCATCGTCGCACCGGACGTGGACTTGAACAGCCGGCCGAGCAGGCCCGCAATCCCGCCAATCAGGCTGCCCCCGGCTGAGGGTTGCTTGCCGGGTGTCGTACTGGCCGGTGCGATGTCATCGAGGAAGCGCAGCGGCTCGTACTCGGCCAGAGCACCGACCGCGTTCGCAGGCGTCCCTCCGTCGCCCGGGCCGGGCTGGAGGATTGGATCACCGGCTTTACCCTGGTTGAGAAGAGCCAGAACGTGGTTGTTGCTGAGGATATACGGCACATCCCCATGCCTGACAACGCAGCCGAACGTCCCCGCAGTGCCCCGGATATGCGCAATCGAGCTACCCGGGCGGATAGGACGCAGCACCGCGCGGCGGTTCAGGCCAAAGGGGACAATATCACCGGTTTCGACCACGTCTGTTGCGATCTCCCGGATCATGTTGGGGATCAGATCGGCGGCCGTCAGAGCGGCGGCAGGTTTCTTTTCACGCACGGAGACAACAATACACGGCTGGCCGGTGTTCTGCCCCGCCACCATCTTGAAACCCACGCCGCAGGCGATGACGTTCTGGCGGCGCATGAAATCCGCCACAACCGACTGCCTGACCTGTGCCGCCCTTACGATCTGCTCAAGCAGAGATGGAACGCTCACGCGGTTCTCCTGCCGCCTACTGGCGGCTTTCCCATTCCTGGATCACGTTCTGAAGGAACGCCCGGACGGCATCGTCCGGCACATCACCGATTCCATCATACCACTGGCCGTCAACCTCGATCCGCACGCCACCATCCGGCGCGGGCCGGATATGGATCGAACGCAGGGCATAGTCCGGGGTGAGGGTCATGCGGTGCTGGAGCAGTTCCTCGATCTCGTCCGCCATGCTCCTGGGCTGCACCGCCTCCACGTTCTGCTGTGGCGCTCCGCCGCCGAACAGGGCTGCGAACGGGCGGGCCGGGGCAGGTGCGGGCGGCGTCACCACCGGTGGAGCCGCCGCGACGGGCGCAGGTGGAGGTGCAACAACAGGTGGCGGTGCTGCCGCGAGATCAGGCACAGAGACAGGCTCAACGGGTGAGGCAGCCGGAGGTGGAGCCCAGGCTTCCTGTGGGGTCAACGGCGGCAGTTCGCTCAACCGGGCGAACTGCGCCAGCGACTGGACGTTCCCCAGAAATCGCCGCCCGATCTGCGGGTCGGTGAACTCACGCAGGCTGCGGAAGCGGCGTCCGTTGATCTCGACGACAAGCGACCCATCCGCGAGGTCACGCAGAACGCGCATCACCTCAACCGCGTCATCCGCCAGCAAGGGGCTAGGGGTGACACTGGCCCGGAGCGCAGTGTCGCCGGGTTTGCCACGGAACCCAGCCAGAGCTGACCGCGCCGAACCAGTAAGGCGTTCGACGAGTTGGCCGACAGTCATGTCCCCGGAGATTCCGGCGGAAGGCACAGAGGCCAGCGCAGGTTCAACCGGAGATGCTTCCATCGGTACAGGGGTCGAGGGGGCTTCTTCGCCAGTATGTGCGTGGTGCCCACTGGTCGAAGTCCACCACAGATACAGCACCAGTACGGATACAAGCGTAATCGTCAGCGCCAGAATCGGAAGAATGATCGTCAATGTGTTCGGCATAGCCTATCTCTGGTCTTTCCCCCGGTAAAACAATCACCACCGGGCGGCATACGGGCTGTGCAGCGCCGGGGCTACACCTGGCAAACCGGGCAGAAATGTGTGCCGCGCTGCCCTAGCCAGATTTTATGGATCGGGCCACCACAGCGCCCACAGGGGCGGCCCTGCTGCCCGTAGGCATTGAAATGATTCTGGTGTTCGCCAGTGCCGCCATCCGCCTTGCGATACCAGTTGATGCTCGATCCTTCGTGGTCGATGCCGTCGTTCAGCGCCCCACGCAC
>JADZAD010000258.1 GCA_020852775.1 Anaerolineae bacterium | reverse complement strand
TGATCAACCTGGCGGACGGCCTGTTCGACACGACACGGGTTTTCGTCGGAGTGCTGACGCTGGTCATCCTGGCGCTGGGGTTATACGGGCTGGTGGCACTGCTGGAGCGATGGCTGCTGCGCTGGCAACGGGCAACTGGCGCGCGACGCTGAGTGTTCGCTGGTTAAGGCTGCCAGATGCCGTCATACGACGCAGATACGCTGTCTGTGATCTGCTGCACAATAGTCCCATCGAAGTCCAGCGCAAACAGGTTACGGTTGTTCCCTGTACCAATCGTGACAAGGATCAACCTGCCATCCGGCGAGAACACGGGTGTGGAATATGTCCGATCGTCTTCGGTAATCCGCACCACGCAGGCCACATCGTCGTTGAAGATCGGGCAGGAAGGATCGCTGATGTAGAGCTGCGAGCGACGCAGGGGGGTTACAGCGGTCGCGGTGAAGACGATCCGGCGGCGATCCGCGGAGTAGCGCATCCACTGAACGTCGCCAAACGAACGGGTGATCGCCACGCGCTCTGTCCAGGCAGCCCCGCGCAGAATCTGCTGCATCTCCAGCACCCCGTTCACGTCCGCACCGAAGAAAGTGAATGTCCGCCCATCAGGTGAAACGTCCATCAGCGGCGCCGCGCCCGGGTGCTGCACAATGTTCGCCTCTTCCCCCGTAAGGGTCACCTGCCGCAGGAAGCTCCGCCCACCCTCGCTGCTGTTGAAGACCAGCGTGGCATTGTCCGCGAGCCAGAACGGATTATCGTCCACGCGGACGCCATCCGTAATCTGCCGCCGGTTCTCCCCGATGCTGTCCACAATGTAGATATGCCGCCCGGTGCCGCTCTCGTTAGAGGCGAATGCCAGCATGGTGCCATCTGGCGACCATTCGGGCGCACCATCCGGGACATTGTTCCGCGTAACCTGTATCTTCTCGCCGGTCAGGAGATCAAGGATGTAGATCTCCGGGTCGCCGTCCTGCTCGGAGACATAGGCAATCTTGCCCCGCGTCCCACCGATCGGCGTAGCGGTGGGAGAGGGAGATGGGGTGAAGGTCGCTGTAGGAGTAGCCGTCGCCGCTGCCTCGGCGGTCGCGGTGTAGAGTGCGGCAGCTTCCTGCCAGGTCGCCGTCGCGGCGGCCACCCCGGTGAACGTAGCCGCCGGGGCGTAAGCGATCGCCGTCTGAGTCTCAGCGGCATTGATCTGCGCAAGCGCAAAACGGTTCGAAATATCACGCCGCGCCCATATCCCTGCGATTGCACCCAGCACAAACCACGAAGTGATCAGCAGCAGGAAAGCCGCCGGATACACGTACCATGCAAGCCGCCGCGCCGGGCGCCCCGCGTCGCGGCCAGCTACACCCCCGATCAGCGGGGTATCCCCGCCGCTTTCTGCCGTATCACCGGGGCCTCGCATCGGCGGCACCGGGGTGGATGGCTGTGCCTGTCCGCCTTGCAGCGCCGGGAGCCGGAGTGTCGAACGCTCGCTGCGCTGCTCCGGCGGGACACTATGCCGGCCTTCTGGCTCAGAGGCGTCAACGAAAGCCTGTGCGAGATCTTCGGCATTTTCAAAACGCTCGTCAGGGTTCTTGGCAAGTGCGCGGGCAACCACGCGATCTACCGCCGGGGGCACGTTTGGGTTCAGCCGTGATGCCTCCGGCACAGGCTCGTCGATGTGCATCTTGACCACCCGCTCAGGGGTTTTTGCCTGGTACGGAGGTTGCCCGGTCAGCATCTCGAACAGAATCGCGCCCAGCGCATAGATATCTACCGCAGCGGTGGGCGGAGTAGTCCAGGTGGTCAGTTCCGGTGCGCGGTAAGCGGGGGCTTCCGTAATCAGCGAACCGGTAGCAGAAGCGGTCGCCTCCTGGATACAAGGCAGGCTGAAATCGCCGATAAGCGCCCGGCCATCCTCATCAAACAGGATATTCGCAGGGGTCAGGTTCCGATGAACAGTGCCATGGCTGTGGGCATAAACCAGCGGCGTCGCCACCTGGTAGAGGATCGGCGCAATCTGGCCAAGCTCAAGCTGCCCCTGCCGTCCGATGCGCTGCCGCAGATTACCTCCGGGCAGATACCGTGTGATGATATAGGGTGTGCGGTTGTCTTCAGGCAGGCTCCCGACGCCAAGCACAGGGACAATCCCCGGGTGTTCAAGCCGGGCCACAGCCTCGATTTCCTGCTCCAGGCGGCTGGCGAATTCACGCTGGCGTACCGCCTGGGCGAAAAAGGCCTTGATCGCCACCACTCGCGCTCCGGATACCTGCCGAGCGCGGTAGGTCGTCGCCATCAGGCTCTGGCCGAGCACATCCAGCACTTCGTAACCGGCGATTATTCGTCCGACGAGCGATGTACTGCTCACACTATCATCCTTGCTGTCAGCGCGGTTGCCACGCGGGCGCGACATCATCCTGTGCGCCGCTGGTGATCTGGCTCACCTGCCCGGTGTTCACATCGAGGACATAAAGCAGGAAGTTGCTGCCCCCGGCACGGTTGGAGTCGAAAGCGATGCGTGTTCCGTCGGATGACCACACCGGATCGTCATCATCCCCTGCGCCGCTCGTCAGCACCGTCGCCAGATTGTAAGCGAGATCGAGCATATACAGGTCATGCCGGTTGTCCTCATCTTCTCCCTGCGAGGTATACGCGAGGCGCAGGCCGTCCGGAGACCAGTCCAGCCACTGATCCAGCACGGTGTTGTCCGTGATCTGCTGCGGTACGCCCCGTACCACGTCCGGGCAGGCAGCATCCGGGTTGACCTCCACCATAAAAAGCTCACTGGTAGCGCGATCCTGGCCGATCCGGGTGTGATAGCCGAGCATCGTACCGTTTGGCGACCAGCGCGGCGTCAGTTCATTGCGATCGGAGGCGGTTAACTGGCAGAGATCACTGCCATCCGGCCGCATGATATACAGGTCATACGAGCCCGCCCGGTTCGATGAGAAAGCAAGCCAGTTTCCGTCAGGCGACCAGTCCGGATCGAAGTAAACAGTATCCGCCGGAGTCACCGCCTGCTGCCCCGAGCCATCCGCGTTCATCACCATGATCTGCGAGAGGTCGTTAGGGGTCGCCCGGCTGACATAGGCAATCTGGTCGCCCCCCGGTGACCATGCCGGGTCGAAGTCTTCAACGCCGTTCGCGGTCAACTGGAGCAGATTAGAGCCGTCCACATCCATCAGGAAGATCTCGTAATCCCCATCACGGTTTGAAGCGAAGGCCAGCCGGTCTCCGCCGGACGGCGGCGGAAGTGCCTCTCCGGATGAGCCGGGCGCGGCAGGCGTGGCGCCATCGACGGTCGGTGTGATAGTCGGTGGAAGGGTGCTGGTAGCGCGGGCGCCAGCACTCTCAGAGGCGAACGGCGTCAGGAGCAGCAGGAGGGTCTGCGGCCTGCCATCCGTGAGCACCAGGGCCGAGACCACCACCCCAGCACCCAGCAGCAGGATCACGACTATGGTCAGAACACAGCCAAGGCCGGGGAAGCGGAGGATTGGCTCGTCATCATCAGCATCCACCGGGGCCGCGGGCAACCTCGCCACAGAGGGCGACACCGCGAGCG
>JADZAD010000257.1 GCA_020852775.1 Anaerolineae bacterium | reverse complement strand
TTGAGATACTTGGTCTTGCGGGTATCCCTCTGATCCAGTCGGGCGATGACCTTGCCGGGCTGATCATCAGTGCGCTGGAAGGCCAGCCTCTGCCGCTGCAGGACAGAGACGTGATCGTGGTGACCTCCAAGGTCGTCTCCAAGGCGGAGGATCGCTGGGTGAACCTGGATGAGGTGGTGCCGTCAGGCCATGCACGTGAAGTCGCGCAGCAGTGCGGCAAGGACCCGCGCGAAGTCGAGGTCATTCTCAGTGAAGCCACCGCGATCTCGCGGGTGCGCCCGGGCGTGATCGTGACCGAGCACCGGCTGGGGTTCGTCAGTGCGAATTCCGGCATTGACCACTCGAACACCCGCCTGGACGGCAACTGGTGGCTGCTGCTGCCGCTCGACCCAGATACCAGTGCACGCACCCTGCGTGAGCGGCTGAACGCCCATTTCGGTGTCACCGCAGCGGTTGTGATCAGCGACAGCCACGGACGCCCGTTCCGGCTGGGCACCGTCGGGGTGGCGGTCGGTGCCGCCGGGCTGCCCGCCCTGTGGGACTGGCGCGGCCAGCCGGATATGTTCGGCTACATCCTGCATGCGACCGAAGTTGGATTTGCTGACGAGATTGCCGCGGCTGCCGGGCTGGTACTGGGACAGGCGGCGGAAGGGGTGCCGGTGGCGGTCGTTCGTGGGCTGGAATATCCGGCTACGGAGACTACCCGGGCAAGCGACCTGCATCGCCCCCGCCAGATGGATATGTACCGCTGATGTCACCGGATATGCCTCACCCTGACCAGGTGTTCGAGCTATTGAGCACACGGCGTTCGATTCGGAAGTACCTGCCCGACCCGGTGCGTGAGCCGCTGCTCCGGCGGTTGCTGGAGGCGGCTACCTGGGCCCCTTCGGCGCATAACCGGCAGCCGTGGCGCTTCGTGGTCATCCGTGAGCCGGAGGCACGCAGTAGCCTGATCGAGGCGATGGAGGCACGGCTAATCGCTGACCTGCGCGTGGATCAGGCCCCCGAAGAGATCATTCTGCGCGAGGCCACCCACTCACGCCGGCGGCTGACGATGTCACCGGCGCTGATCCTGGTCGGCCTGTCGATGGCGGATATGGATGTCTACCCTGACCCGGCGCGGCAGTCTCATGAGCACACGATGGCCGTGCAGAGCACCGCGATGGCGGCGCAAAGCCTGATGCTGATGGCCCATGCGGAAGGTCTGGCGACGTGCTGGCTGTGCCCACCGCTCTTCTGCGCGGACACAGTACGGGCCGCACTGGGCCTGCCGGAGAACTTTGAGGCGCAGTGTGTGATCGCGCTTGGCTACCCGGCTGAGGAGCGCGCGAAGACACGCCGGCGATTCGACGAGGTGACGCTTTACCGATGAACACCCGAAGCCATGTTACCCTGCTGGTCGGAGGGGTGGGCGGAGCCAAGCTGGCAGTTGGCCTGGCCAGCATCCTGCCGCCTGAAGCATTGACGATCATCGTCAATACCGGGGACGATCTCGATCACCTCGGCCTGCACGTCTCACCGGACATGGATACAGTGATGTACACCCTCTCCGGGCTGGCGAACCCGACCACTGGCTGGGGCATTACCGGAGATACCCGCCGGGCCCTGGAAATGATTACGCGCTATGGCGGCCCCGGCTGGTTCGGACTGGGGGATTCAGACCTGGGGACGAATATCTTCCGCACGGCACTGCTGCGGGAGGGCAAACGCCTGACAGACGTTGCCCGCCAGATGAGCAGCGCGCTGGGAATCCGGCATACGATTCTGCCAATGAGTGATGACTCAGTACGCACCGTGCTGGATACGGATCAGGGACGGCTGGCATTTCAGGAGTACTTCGTGCGGGAGCGCTGGCAGCCGCAGGTTCATGCTGTCCACTTTGAAGGCGCGGCAGAGGCACAGCCATCTGCCGAAGTACTGCAAGCGATTGACGAGGCTTCACTGATCGTCTTCGGCCCATCCAACCCGGTGCTGAGTATCGACCCAATCCTGGCACTACCCGGCCTGCGTGAGCGTATTCGGGCCAGCAGTGCGCCCTGTGTTGCAGTCAGCCCGATTATTGGCGGACAGGCGGTTAAGGGGCCTGCGGCCAAGCTGATGGCTGAACTGGGGATCGATGTCTCCCCCGTCGGGGTCGCCACACACTACATCGATCTGTTATATGGTATCATTCTCGACGATGTCGATATGCATCTGTGTGATGTGGTGAGCCGGATGAACCTGCACTGTATTGCGCGCCGGACGCTTATGGACAGCCTTGTGGATAAGATCGCCCTGTCGGAACACCTGTTGAAATGGGCTGAGGAAGTATTTTCGTGAATTTCTGGACCATTGTACCGGTCAAGCCGCTGAACCGGGCCAAGAGCCGCCTGGCGGGGATCCTGACCCCGGAACAGCGCGAGGCCCTGAGCGCAGAGATGTTTCGCAACACACTGGACACGCTGAACAAAGTCCAGGGCCTCAGGGGCGTACTGGTGATCAGCCGTGACCCGAAGGCGCTCGCGCTGGCCCGCGGTCGCGGAGTGCAGACGGTGATGGAGGCGGGTGCACCGGAGTTGAACGCCAGCCTGACCCGTGCTACCCAGGTCGTCATGGCATGGAACGCGATCGGAGTGTTGGTCGTGCCTTCCGATATCCCGTTTCTGCGCGCAGAAGATATTGAGGCCATGATTAACCTGGCGATCAGCGATCTGAACTGTGCGGTCATCGCGCCGGATCGCCGGCGCGAAGGGACGAATGTACTGCTGCTGCGTCCGCCACACCTGATTCCATACCAGTATGGCCGGAATAGCTTCGCCCTGCACGCTCAGGCCGCCCGGCAGGTTGGCGCAGCGGTCCATGTCTACGAGTCAGACATGCTGGCGCTGGATATCGATGTTCCGCAGGACCTTGAACTGTACAGGACTTTACAAACCCAGTTATCGCGGAATGCCCCGGCCAGTGTGGGCCTGTGAGCATCCCTGAAAGCCGCCCGGCACACCAGTATCGACCTGTATGAAAGGATGACCAGAATGCCTGATCGTGTTGCCATTTACCTGCAGGACGCCCATTCGATACAGGATGGGATCGAGTACGTAAAGTATGCCGAGCAGAAGGGCTTTGAGGCTGTCTGGCAGGCTGAGTCTCGGCTTGTGCGTGACGCGATCGTTCCAATGGCGGCGTTTGCAGCACATACTACCCGCCTGAAGATCGGCTCCGGTGTGATCAACAATTGGACACGTAACGCGGCACTGATCGCGGCCACTTTCCTGACCCTCGATGATCTCGCCCCCGATCGCGCGATTCTCGGTCTGGGCGCGTGGTGGGATCCGCTTGCTAAGAACGTCGGCATCGACCGCACCAGGCCACTCCTCGCAATGCGCGAAACGGTAGAGGTTGTGCGTAAGCTGCTGGCAGCCGAGACCGTCACCTATCACGGTGAGTTTGTCCACGTCAACGAAATTCGGCTGGACGTCGTCCACGGGCGCAAGGGGCCGCGCAACGTGCCGATTTACATCGGCGCGACTGGCGAGAAGATGATGGAACTGACCGGCGAAATTGCTGACGGCGTCGTGCTGAACTACCTCGTGACGCCGGAATACAATGCCCGCGCCATGGAACAGCTTGACACGGGGGCGAAGAAGGTCGGGCGCCGCGCCGAAGACCTCGACCGCCCACAACTGGTCGTATGTTCGATGGACCCCGATCGCAAGGTCGCGCTCGATGGTGCGCGTAAGCTGATTACGCAGTATCTCGCGCAGCAACCGCACTTCGCCAAGGCGATCGGTGCGGATGATGCGATGGTCGGGCAGATCAAGTCCAAACTGGGCTGGCCCGCCACCGAAGAACAGATCGAAGACGCGATGCAATTCGTACCCGATGAACTGGTACAGCTTGTTGCCGCAGCAGGCACACCCGAAGAGTGCCGCAGGAAGGTGCAGGAGTACAAGGATGCGGGCTGCACCTGCCCGATCCTGTACCCGCTTGCGCCTGATGTAAAGATGATGATCGACGCTTTTTCTGTCTCCTAGCACACTCTGATTGGATAAGGAGGCTGGTCTATG
>JADZAD010000256.1 GCA_020852775.1 Anaerolineae bacterium | reverse complement strand
TAAGCGTAGCGGTCATACCAGCGGTTGGGCGCGGTGTGGACGATCAGGATGCCATCCGGCTTGAGCACCCGCCGGACTTCGACTAACGCGTTCTGCAACTCCCACGGGTAAAGGTGCTCGACCACATCGAAGAGCAGAGCACGGTCAAAGAAGCTGTCCGGGAAGGGCAGGTACTTAGCGTCGGTACGCGCTACACCCATCTTTCCTGGTACGATGCCAGTTTCGGGGGCTTCGCGGCGCGTCTCGTCGATGACGTTACGGGTCATGGCTGTCGCTACGGGGGCGTAGTCCACCCCGAAGGCATGTGCACCCATCCGGGCGCAGTGCCGCACGATCTCACCTCGTCCACAGCCGACGTCCAATACGAACATACCGGGAGAAACCTCGGCCAGCGCGAACGCGGAGGAGAGACGCCGGGAGAGATGTTCCCCTTCGCTCTCGATCCACTCTTCATACCCTTCGCAGGCGGTGAGAAAGTATTCTTCGGTGTAGAGATCAGGGGGAAGTGACGGCCCCGGGTTTTCCTTCGCCACGTGCAGAGACGCTCCTGTGAGTTAGTGGCGCTGATTATAGCGATGTGAATCGATAACGCCAAAGCCGGCGCAGGCGGGCCGGTTCACCCGGCGAGCAGGTTCCGGAGCGCGTCGCGTACGTCCTTGACCTCCGCCCGGAGCTGGGTCAGGGAGATCGAAAGCTGCCAGCCGATGCTGAGTGTTACCGCGCCCTGGATATGCGCCGAGTACAGCAGCATGGTCACCCTGCTGTCATCTTCACCGATGACTTCCTCCTCGAAGCGCACCAGTTCCCGCGCGGAGCGGCTCGCGCCTTCCTGCCAGGTACGCCCGGAGATACGCGCCATTCGGTCAAATACGACTTCCTGCACCTCTCCGGCACAGGTCACTACGTCACCATCCTGCGAGAGCACGACCGGCAGGCCGCCGATCGCACTGCTCAGATCGGCAAGTACTGTGCTGGCACGCTTGAGCTGTTGCGCGCTGACCTCCACCCGCTCACTGAGCGGTGGTGGGGTATCAGGGAGAGATGGGCGTTGTGGAAACATACTGGATGCCCTTACTGAGCGTGGATGGCCTTCGAGGCATTGTACAGTACCTGACGAGGCCTCACAAGGTAAACAAAGAAGGCACAGCCTGTGAAGACTGTGCCCCCATGTTGGATAGTAACGCCATCATCCGGTCACCCCTGACATGATGGTTGCCCTGATTGCCCAATAACCCAGCGATAAGTTCAGACTCTACCAGTACATCCCTGATCCCATGAGTTACTATCCTGCCTATACTCTACAGGAAACCGTAATCCTCTCTCAATAGTCCTCTGTTCCTAAAGGGATGATATACTCGCTGTAGAGGATTTCCATATGACCATACCTGTCGATGCAATACTGATCGGTGCAGGCAATCGGGGAGCGGAGACCTACGGCCGCTGGGCGCTGGAGCATCCCGGCGATCTGCGAATCGTCGCCATCGCCGAACCTGATGCGGCGCGTCGAACCGCGACGGCCAGCGGGCACGGTGTGCCTGCGGAACGGCAGTTCTCCTCGTGGGAAGACCTGCTCTCCTTCCCGCAGATGGCCCGCGCCGCGATCGTCGCCACGCAGGACCAGATGCATACCGCCCCAGCACTGGCGGCGCTGAACGCCGGGTACGATGTACTGCTGGAAAAGCCCATGGCCCATCGGCTGGAGGAATGTGCCGCGCTGGCACTGGCGGCGGAGCGGGCAGGCCAGGTGCTGCAGATCTGCCATGTCCTGCGCTACACGGAGTTCTACCGGCGTATCCATGAGATGATTCAATCCGGGCGGCTGGGGCAGGTGATCACCATTGCCCACCGGGAGAACGTCTCATCGTGGCATATGGCGCACAGCTACGTGCGCGGTAACTGGCGCAGTGCTGGCCTCTCCAGCCCGATGATCCTTGCCAAGTCGTGCCACGATCTTGATATCCTCTGCTGGCTGGTGGGCTCACGCCCGTCCACAGTGAGTTCCGTTGGCTCACTGCGCCACTTCCGCCCTGAGAACGCTCCGGAAGGCGCGCCGCCGCGCTGCACAGACGGCTGCCCGGCGGCGGAGGCCTGCCCGTTCTACGCGCCACTCTTTTACAGTGACCTGGAGCCGATGCTGCGCGCTCTGACTCATGCCCGTGGACTACCTTATCGGGTCGGGGCGTGGCTTGCCCTGCACCAGCCCGGCCTGTTGCGGGCACTGGCTGCGGTCACCCCACCCCTGCGGCGCATCACGGAGTACGATGGTTGGCCACGCAGTGTGATCACTGGCCGGCCTACCGATCCGGAAGCGGTCAGGCAGGCGCTGCGCGAAGGGCCATACGGACGCTGTGTCTACCACTGTGATAACGATGTGGTCGATCATCAGGTGGTTGCGCTGGAGTTCGGGAACGGTGTTTCCGCATCGCATACCATGCACGGACACTCACATGACGAAGGCCGCACCCTCCGTATCGACGGCTCGCGGGCAACGCTGCTGGCCGAACTGACATGGAGCCGCACGCTGATCGAGATTCATGAGCATCGTGGCGGGCGCATCGAGCGGACGGTCATGCCGACGATCCTCGAACAGGGTGGACACGGCGGTGGTGATCAGGGCTTGATGCGCGCCTTCGTCAGTTCACTGCGCGGCGATGGCAACCAGCCGGTGCTGACGTCTGCGCGTGAATCGCTGGAAAGCCATCTGCTGGCCTTCGCCGCCGAAGAAGCGCGGCTGGCGCACACGGTGATCCATATGGCGGACTTTCGCGCCCGGGCAGAGCAGGTGGGTGTGGCGTATCTTGGGCACCTCAAAGGCTGAACAATGGCTTATCTGCTGGGCATCGACCTGGGCACATCGAGCCTCAAGACGGCGGTAGTTGAGGCCAGTAGGCTGCGTGTGCTGGCCAGCGCCAGCCGTGAATATCTGATTCAGCAGCCTTTTCCCGGCGACGCCGAACAGAACCCGGAGGACTGGTGGCGGGCGCTGATCGATACTGTACGCCGGGCGGTGGCGCAGGCTGCCATCGATCCGGGGGCGATCAGCGGGATTGGCTTCTCCGGGCAGATGCACGGCGTGGTGTGCCTCGATGAGACGCTCCGGCCACTGCGCCCGGCGATCATCTGGGCGGATACACGCAGCGCACCACAGGTCGCCGCCCTCGAAGCACGTCTCAGCAGGAACGACATTGCACGGTACGCACCCGGCCGCCCCGCAGCGGGCTGGATGGGCCCCAGCCTGATGTGGCTGGCTGAACACGAGCCGGAAACCCTTGCACGGACGCAGCAGATCATCATGCCGAAGGACTACGTGCGCCTGCGGATGACCGGGCAGGCGGCGGCGGAAATCAGTGATGCAGGCTCAACATGGCTGCTGGATATTAAGAGCGGTCAGTGGTCAGGCTGGCTGGTGGAGCAGTGTGGGTTGGAAATGCGCTACCTGCCTCCGCTGCTGCGTTCTGAGCAGTTCGCGGGAGAACTCCTCCCGGCGGCGGCTGCCGAACTGGGCCTGCCTGCGGGCATCGCGGTGGCGGCGGGCTGTGCCGACCAGCCCGCGCAGGCGCTGGGCTACGGGCTGGTCGAGCCGGGCATCGACCTCGTCACGATCGGTACAGGGGGGCAGGTTTTTCACCCGCTGGCACAGCCTGCCGTCGATCCCAACCTCCGGCTGCACACCTATCCACACGCGGCTCCGGGGCGCTGGTACGCACAGGCGGCCATCCTCGCCGGAGGGCTCTCACTACGTTGGCTGCGTGACGTGCTGGGGCTGGCGCAGCGTGAAGATGCCTATACCCATCTGAGCGCACTGGCAGCCCCGGTTGCTCTGGGGGCGGACGGATTGCTCTTCCTGCCCTACCTCGCCGGGGAGCGCACCCCGCATATGGATCCCCAGGCCAGCGGTGCATTTCTCGGCCTGCGCCTACACCATACGACTGGCCATCTTGCCCGTGCGGTGATGGAGGGCGTGGCGCTGGCGATGGCTGACTGCCTTGAGCGAGTGGCTGCACTGACAGAGGGGGCTTCCCACTCAGCGATCATCATAACCGGGGGCGCGTCGAATTCCGCCGTATGGCGACAGATACAGGCCGACGTCTACGCCCGATCGGTCAGCCTCGCCACAGGCGAGCATCAGGCCTGCGTTGGGGCGGCGCTGCTGGCAGGGGTGGCGTCCGGGGCTTTCACCTCTGTCACCGAGGCGGCAGGGCGTATCCCCGGCCCGGCAGAGGTCATCGAGCCTGACCCGCAGCGATCTGCCTTCTACCGGGAACGGCTGGCGCTGCATCGTGAGATGTACCCGCTGCTGCATGGCGCAATGCACCGTCTTGCCGCCAGGTAGACTGTGCGGTACACCAGCGGGTATTATAGTGGCCCGATGGGCTTCTGTGTTGCGGAAAGCATAAGATATGACTCGAATACTGGTTGCTACGCATAATCCAGGCAAACTGCGGGAATACGCTGAACTGCTTGCGGACCTCAACCTGCACTGGCTGACGCTTGATGATGCCGGAATTACATTTGAGGTCGAGGAGACAGGCACGACCTTTGAGGAGAACGCCCGTCTGAAGGCGGTTGAGTATGCTCGGAGCAGCGGGATGCTGACCCTTGCCGACGACTCCGGGCTGGAAGTGGAAGCGCTGGGCGGAGAACCGGGGGTCTATTCGGCCCGCTATGGCGGCAATGGCTATGATGATATCGGGCGTTACCGGCTGGTGCTGGAGAAGCTGGCGGCAACCCCCGCGCCCCGGCGGCAGGCACGCTTCCGCTGCGTAATCGCCATCTGCACCCCGACGGGCGATGTACATACCGCCGCGGGCTCTGTCGAGGGCCTGATCGCGGATGGCCCGCGTGGATCAAACGGATTCGGCTACGACCCGATATTCTTTGTCGAAGACTACGGCAGGACGATGGCGGAACTTCCGCCGGAGACGAAGAACCGGATAAGCCACCGGGCACGTGCAATACAGGCGATTCATGAAACACTGGCAGCCCTGGTAGGGCAGTAGCAGGCCTCAATCAGCATCTTCTGCTGGCAGTGATCCCTGCTCGAAGGCGACCCCCTTGATGAAACCCCGCGCCTGCTCGGTCAGTGGGTAGGCGTGTCGCAGGTAGTCCCAGAAATCGTGGCTGTGATCCGGGTAGCGCCGGTGTGCCAGTTCATGCGCGATCACGTAGTCAACCACCCAGTTCGGCCAGTCCTTGATCCGCTCACTGATGCGGATGTGCCCGTCGGTCGGGCCGCCGTTTGTGCAGCTCCCCAGGCGGGCCTGCATGTTTCCTACCCAGCGGATCGCCTGCCACGCCAGTTCCCCGTTGAAACACTGCTGGTTGATGGCCTCGGCCCGGGCCTGCAGGCCTGCGTCGGTGCGCCGCGCCGCCATCCGGGCACGCTGCGCCTGCTGGGATTCGATCTGTCGGGCGACGTCCTTGAGCAGCGGCTCGAGGCTGTGGCGCGGGGTCTGATAAGGGATACGCAGCACGATCCGCCCGGCATCGTCACGTACCCAGCGCGCGGAACGAGTCAGGCGGCGGTCGCGCCGTACCCGGATGACGATCGGGTTGCCCTGCGAATCATGAAGGGTGTGTTCAGTCTCTGTCATGCGGCGGATTATAACGAGCGTAGCTGTGGATAAGAAGACGAGCCGGAACCCTGCGGTTCCGGCTCGTCCAGTGATGTTAAACCTGCTCAGTCACCCGCCTGTGCGCTGAGGGCAGCTTCGTCCTCGTGCTCTTCAAGCCAGCGGGTTGCCATGATACCCGCCGCGGTTCCCTGCCCGACGGAAGTGCCGATCTGGCGGAAGATCGGGTCCTGAATCTCCCCGGCGGCAAAGACGCCATCCACGCTCGTGCGCATCAACTCATCGGTAACGACATATCCGGCTTCGTCCAGTTCGATCTGGCCCTGGAGGATGCTGCTGTTCGGGTAGTGGCCAATGAAAACGAATACGCCATCCGTCTTCAGGTCTTCGGCCTGCCCGGTCTTGAGGTTCCGCACCCGGACATGATCGACCTTGCCGTTGCCAACGATCTCATCGACGACCGAGTCCCAGATGACATTGATTTTCTCGTTACGGAAAGCCCGATCCTGCAGGATTTGACCGGCACGGAACTCGTCGCGACGGTGGATGATAGTCACGCTGGTGGCGAACTTCGTCAGGAAAATCGCTTCCTGCACAGCGGTGTCGCCGCCACCCACGACCACGACCTTCGTGTCCCGGAAGAAGAAGCCGTCGCAGGTACCGCAGTAGCTCACGCCCCTGCCGATGAACTCATCCTCGCCGGGGATACCGAGCTTGCGCGGTGAGGCGCCTGTCGCCACGATCACGGCATCAGCACGGTATTCTTTACCCTGCGTGGTCCTGACGGTGAAAGGTGACCCCTGTGTGAAGTCCACCTCAGAAACATAATCGAACTCAACACGCGCCCCGAACTTCTCCGCCTGCTGGCGGAACAGTTCAACGAGGTCGGGGCCCATCACGCCCTGCGGGAAGCCGGGGTAATTCTCAACTTCGTGAGTGATTGATACCTGTCCGCCGGGTTGGTCACCGGTCACGACCAGCGGATTGAAGTTGGCTCGGGCGGTATAAAGGGCGGCGGTATAGCCGGCAGGGCCGGAACCGATAATGATGACTTTCTCGTGCTGCATGTACTGTTCTCCTGTCAAACCTGTGTTCAGCGATGCGTTATCCCTGGCCTGAGGTGGGGGGCGCATCATCGCTTTCCTGCATCGATTGGATCATGCGTACCAGTGCCTGCATCTCGTATTCGCAGCACTCGCACTGTTCAAGGTGGCGCTGCACCTGAAGCAGCACCCCCTCCGGACTCTCGCCTGCCTCGAGCAACTCGACATACTGGTCGATGTGATCGTAACAGTCATCGCAGGTGATAGTGTCTTCTTCAGTGCCGGCGACGGCACGGACGATGCGCCCAATCCGTGAACAATCTCTCTCTGTGCTCATGGCTGTCTCACTGTAACGGCGAGAAAACGTGTCCGATCATTTTACAGACGGCTGACTGTGCCCGTGTCTTACTCGCTGAACAGGCCCAGCACATAATCTAACGCGATTCCTTCATTCTGCAGGTGTGTCTTGAGCTTCATCCGTGCATCGTGCACCAGCTTGTAGAGGGCATTCCTGTTCGTGCCCATCCGGTGTGCGATCTCCTCGACTGGCATGCCTTCGATAGCCAGCGCCACCAGTGCGGTGCGCTGGCGTTCGGTCAGCACATTCTCCAGCGCGTTCTGCACCAGCGCCACGACACTGTCACGTTCGACGTGGCGTTCCGGGCTGAGGGACTCAGCCGGGGATATTGCGAGAGGGGTTACTGCCGGCTGGATTTCACCATCCACAGTGATGCCTTCCAGCGAGTAATCCCGGTAACGGATGCGCCGTAGTTCACTGATCGCCAGCCGGGTCGTGATCTTGGCAGCCCAGGTAGTGAACTGGCTCTCACCTCGAAAGGTATCGAGATTCTCCAGGACTTTGAGCAGCGCATCCTGCACGAAATCCTGGGCCATGTGCTGGAGGTCATCACTGCTGCGGTCGAGCAGATCACTGCGGTCGTTTCGCAGAAAGTAGAACATGCCGCGTTCAAGGCGTGCGCGCAGGGCTTCGAGCGCCGATGAACGGCGTTCACCCTCGGCGCGCAGATCGGCCAGCCACTGCTCGTTGGTTCTTTCCGTCATTGATGATCCTGTCGGGGAAATGCCTGTCCTGCACTGTGGATTGTACAGGCTGGATACTGCAAATGCTTGAGACAGATGCGTTATAATGCGCAGGCAGGCCTCGTTTCTGCAACTGCACCTGCTATTCTCTTCCTCAGATTACTGTACCGTATTCGCCGGTCAAGGAGCACCGTATGAATTACCGTAAAGTCGGGCAATCAGGCCTCAAGGTCAGCGAACTCAGCCTGGGTGGCTGGACGACCTTTGGCGGCAGCGTCACGGAGAAGGAACTCGCGCGGCAATTGATCACCTCTGCGTATGAGGCCGGGATCAACTTCTTTGATATTGCTGACATCTACGATAAAGGCGCATCCGAGAAGCTGATGGGGGAGATGCTCGTCCCCTTCCCGCGGCACACGCTGGTAATCTCCAGCAAGGTGTTCTGGCCGATGAGTGACGACGTGAACGACCGGGGCCTGTCACGCAAACACATCATGGAATCGATCGACAAATCGCTCCAACGCATCGGGACGGACTACCTCGACATTTACTTCTGCCACCGCTTTGACCCGGAGGTGCCGGTGCTGGAGACGGTGCGGGCGATGGACGACCTGATCCACCAGGGCAAGATTCTCTACTGGGGAACCAGTGAGTGGACCGGCGCGCAGATCACCGAAGCGGTACACCTGGCTGAGAAGTACAACCTCTATCCGCCAGCCGTGGAGCAGCCGCATTATAATCTGCTGGTGCGCCGCCGCTTTGAAACGGATGTGGCCCCGGCGGCGCAGAAGCATGGCATGGGCGCGGTGACCTGGAGCCCGCTGGCGAGCGGCCTGCTGACCGGCAAATATGATGATGGTGTCCCCGCCGGGACACGCCTCGCGGATATGGACTGGCTGCGCGAGGATCTCTACAAGCCGGAGCGAATCGCGAAAGTCAGGGCGCTCAAGCCGATCGCGGATGATCTCGGTGTTTCACGGGCAGAACTGGCGATCGCCTGGGCGCTCCGGCACGTGGCTGTCAGCAGCGTGATCACCGGCGCGACGAAACTCGCTCAGTTGCAGAGCAACCTCAAGGCGGCGGACGTGACACTTACCGATGACGTCCTGGGTGCTCTGGATACCATCTTCGAGCCAACAGCGGGCTGATCTGATGGTGACCTTTCCGCTGGTCGATACCACGATGCACTACAGCGTACATGGTGAGGGCACCCCAGTACTGGCGCTGCATGCCGCTACGGTGGAAGGCTCGGCGCTGCGCTGGCTGGTGCGTGCTCTGACAGGCTCCGGCCTGCAGGTAATCACGCCTGACCAACGCGGGCATGGCCAGACGGCGAATCCCGCCTCAGACCTGCGCCTGTCACGGCTGGTGGATGATAACGTCACCCTGATCAACGGGCTGGAGCTGGCCCCGGTGCATGCTTTCGGTTACAGCATGGGAGCGGCGGTCAACCTCTATACCGCGCGGCGCCTGCCGGAGATGTTCCGCTCACTGGTGCTGCTGGGGGCGGGCTACCGTGCCCCTTCGGATGAGCGGCTGCTGCGCGTGCTTGGCCCGGAGGAGATGCGGCGCCCGATCGTGCGGCGTGTCTTTGACCGCGACACCGGGATCGTGGCAGGCTGGGGCTATCCCGCAGAAGTGTTCCACGCGATTACCTGCCCCGTACTGATCGTCATGGCCGACCGCGATGAGTTCAATGACCCGGACGACGGACTTGCGCTTTACCGTGCCCTGCCGAACGCTGAACTGCTCGTAGTGCCCCACTGCGGGCATTTCGACCTCGTCAACCATCCCCTGGTGGTCAGCACGATACAGGACTTCTACCGGCGTGTGATTGACTGATACAAAAAGGAGGATGCCAACGGGCATCCTCCTGCCTTACCATTCCCCGATTTGAATATCCTGGCCACCCCACTGGAGTGACCACGCTACCGCGGCTTCCGGGACGGTATACACCACCCCCCTGGCCGGGTCAGTAACAACCAGTTGCCCGGCGCGAGGGCCATCTCCGTTGGTTCGGATATTCATCAGACCCGCAATGATGTTTCCGCCGGGCGCAAGGGCCGGGTCAGTGAGTACCACCGCGCCGGTTTCCTGACGCAGGTCTCCGCCTGAAGGCTGGATACTGACTACGCTCACACTGTTCGGGCCGATGCCGTAGGGCGTGGGCAACCGCAGGAGCGCCAGCCGGGCGTCATCCATGAGGCGCACATCCAGCACCGGGAGATCGATGATCCGGCTGATACTCAGTGGGTCGGAGGGCTGTACACGGGTCACGCGGGGCTCGGAATACGGGCCGCCGGGGCTGTAGACCAGCACAGTGTTGTCCGGCATCCAGCGGGCCTCTGTGCCGAAAAGGTTGAGCAGAAGCGGCTGACTGGCTACTCCGGGCTCATTGACCGGGATCAGCGCCACATCCGAGCCTTCGAAGAAAGTGACGTGTGCGCTCAACCACAGCCCATCCGGCGACCAACGTGGGCGGGAATAACGCTGAATCAGGTCTACCTGTCCGGCAGCCTGTGGTATGGAATCAGCGACCAGCCGCCGCGCTTCCTGCGGGCTGGTTGAGGGCACGATCCAGATGCCGCCACTGCTGAAAGCGACCATACCACCGGTAAGGGAGAAGGACGGAGATGCGCCTGTTGCCGGGTCTGGCAAACGAGCGAGTTCCGTGAGATCCGCCGTGCCGATCACCTGGCGATACAGCCCGCCGCCACTGCTGTAGACGACCTGGGCCCCATCCAGTGACACATCATAGTCCAGTACGTCAGTCGGGGCGCTGGTGATCGCCTGCGGCGCTTCACCGTTTGCGGGCACGCGCCAGACCTGCACAATGCCCGCCTGGGGCGCGAGATAATACAGATCTGCTGAAAGCGTGAACGGCGTATCAGAAGCCGGGGGCGCGTCACCCCAGTCAAAAGCCACCACCGGGGTTGGGACTTCGTACTCTGTCTGTGCGCCTGTCGCCGGATCAAGCATCAGGATCAGCCCCGGGCCGGTGATGCCGGGCCGCACCAGCCGGGTACCAGACGGGTTCCACAGCATCCCCGTGGTGATCACCGGAGAGGCGCTGACTGCACTGAAGCTGAGATCAGTGGGGTCACCTGCATACAGGTAGCCGGGTTGCGTAATAGTCTCGTCATGAATGAAAAAGGCAAGCCGCCCGTCGGCCCGCTGCACTGGCAGGCTGACCGGCTGCTCCGCGCCTACCATGAAGGTTCGTGAGGCAAGGTCCTCCGGGTTAAGCAGCGCCAGCCCACCTTCCGCCGGGGCGAAAGCGAGGCGATTGTCGGCAAGCCATGTATATCCGTTCAGGTTGCCCAGCTCGACTTGAAGCACAAGGGCAGTGTCTGCCTGATAAAGCAGAACGCGTCCAT
>JADZAD010000255.1 GCA_020852775.1 Anaerolineae bacterium | reverse complement strand
GGCGGGCAGCCCGGTGGCTTCGACTGGTCGCCATTCATGGGTGGGCAGCCCGGCGGCGTGCGTGTCGAATACGGTGACGCCTCCCAGGTGTTCTCAGAATTCTTTAACACCTTCTTCGGTGGAGCACCCGCACGCGGCGCAAGCACCGGTGGCAGCTTCAGTTCGCTGGATGACCTGCTCCGGAGCGGAGGAACCAGTGTGCGGGCCGGGGCGCGTGACCTCGAAACGACGGTGGATATTACCCTCGATGAGGCGTATCACGGCACGACTCGCATGGTAACCATCGGTTCCAGACGCCTGCAGGTCAAGATTCCCGCCGGGGCGCGTACCGGGACAGTCGTGCGTCTCTCCGGCAAGGGGGCGGCCAGTGGTGGGCAGCCGGGCGACCTTTACTTGAACGTTGTCGTGCAGAGTGACCCGCGCTTTGAGCGGGAAGGTGACGATCTCCATCAGGAGATCGTCCTCGATCTGTATGTCGCCGTACTGGGTGGTGAAGTACAGGTTACGACGCTCTCCGGTACGGTTACACTGAAGATCAACCCCGGCACACAGCCCGGGCAGGTTATTCGTTTGCGTGGCCACGGAATGCCCCGTATCAAGCACACGGACGCACACGGCGATATGTATGTCCGGATCGGGGTTGAGCTGCCGGAGAGCCTCAGCGCGAAGGAACGCGCCCTTTTCAGGGAACTGGCCAGCCTGCGTGGGTATCATCCGCCCGAGTAACTGCATACTGGCCCGGAATTAACCTCCGTAATGAGTGAATGGAAATTGGCATGATCCGCTATCTGAAGTCGTTTCGCCCTGTGATGCTCACTGTGTTGGTGCTGTCGCTGGCTTCTCTGGCCTGTGCTACCCCTGATGTTCTGCAAACTCTTACCGACCTGCCGGGATTGTCATCGAATGATTCTGCGGCCAGTGACAATACCGCCGCTGAACCGCTGCCTGCGTCGCAGACCAGCCTGACATTCATTACGCCGACTCCGCTGCCGCAGGATGTCATTGCGGAGGCGGACGCGGAAGAGCAACTCCTGATTAACCTTTTCCAGCGTACCAGCCCTGCAGTGGTGAGCATCGACATCAGCCAGCGCACAGAGGATGAAACGCTGTTCGATATTGGAAGTGGTTCTGGCTTTGTTTACGACACCGAGGGGCACATTGTCACGAACAACCACGTCGTTGAGGACTCTGACACGCTGCGGGTCACTATGTATGATGGCACGGTCTTCCAGGCGGAAGTAGTTGGCGCAGACCCGTTCAGTGACCTCGCGGTAATCCGTATCGATGTTCCAGAAGAGTACACTCTCATCCCGGTGGTGCTCGGAGATTCGGATAAGCTGCTTGTCGGGCAGCGTGTGATTGCGATCGGCAATCCCTTTGGCCTTTCCAATACGATGACCACCGGGATCGTCAGCGGGATCGGGCGCACCCTGCCGTCGGGCTCATTCAGCAACCCCCTGATCATCCAGACAGACGCGGCGATCAACCCCGGTAATTCGGGTGGGCCTCTTCTTAATTCCAACGGTGAGGTGGTTGGCGTGGTAACGGCGATCCGCTCTCAGACCGGCACCGATGCGGGAGTAGGCTTCGCAGTGCCGGTCAATACGATTGCGCGGATTGCCCCGCAGTTGATTGAGACGGGCACAGTCGAATACCCGTATCTTGGTATTCAGGCGATCGGTGAGATCTCACTCGCCGAACTGGCGCTTGAGTTTGACCTGCCGGTGCAGGAGGGGGTGCTGGTCACCGAGGTAATCGAAGGCACAGCAGCGGATGATGCCGGGCTGCGTGGTGGTGACCAGACGGTGAACTTCCGTGGCAACCCGATCGTCCTCGGCGGAGACATCATCACCGCGATCAACGATGTCCCGCTGAACAACTTTGACGAACTCATCGGCTATCTGGTCTCGAACACCAGTGTCGGGGATGAGGTCACGGTGACGATTGTGCGTGATGGCGAAGTGCTCAACGTTCCCCTGACGCTCGGCGCACGACCGTAGACAGATCCGTTCGCTCGTTCTACAATCTTCGGGGCACGGTAAAGGCTGTGCCCCGTCTCTTGTTCAGAGGCAATGCCCCACCGCAGGTCATCCTGAAGGCGCCTGAATGAACCAACCTACTGCCATCTCCCGGCGCTCTCCGCATATCCTGATCCTGGCACTACTACTGCCGCTTTTCTTCGGCCTCGCGCTGGGCGCTTCTATGCATAAGTCTCCAACCTTTGACGAGGGCTTCTACATCGCGCGGGGGTGGGCGGCGCTGCGCACCGGCCACTTCCTGCCACTCGGTCATCCCCCACTGACTAACCTGCTCGCTGGCACCGGTGTGCTGCTGGAGCCGGGCCTTCCGCACCCCGCGCAACTCGACGGCTGGACCGAGGATAACGCAGAGCGTGTCAGTAAAGACCTGCTCTGGGAGCGCGGCCTGGACACTGACCGGATAGTGTTCCTTGGTCGTATGCCGGGGTTGCTGCTGGCGGTACTGTTCGGGGCACTGCTCTGGCGCTGGGCATGGGAACTGTATGGCCCATGGTCGGCGGTACTGGCTGTGATGCTCTTCACGTTCTCCCCGAATATGCTGGCCCATGCCGGGCTGGCAACGACCGATCTGGGCGTGGCTGCCTTCTACGTGGCGGCGCTGTATGCCTGGGTACGGTTCCTGCGCCTGCGAACCGTGTCTTCATTGATAGCGGCAGGCGTACTCCTTGGCCTTGCACAGTCCGCCAAGTTCTCTGCGGCACTGCTGGCGCCCACGCTGATCCTGATGACCCTGTGGATGGCGTGGCGTGCTCAAGGCCTGGCTCTGCGAGGCAGGAACTGGCTTGCACGTCTGTCACAGCAAGCCAGCCGCTGGCCCGCGGGGTGGTTCTGGGGGGCGGTATATGCCCTGCTCGTAGTGGGAGTGCTCGGTGCACTGACCATCTGGGCGATCAACTTCTTTACATTGCGCCCGCTTATGCCGGGGAACTACCTCGGAGAGCTCTCTCATTTTCTCGGGCTGGCTGCCGGTGGGCATCGCGCTTACCTGCTGGGGATGCTTTCCGAGCGGGGCTGGTGGTATTACCACCTGATTGCGCTCGCGGTGAAACTGCCTGAGAGTACGATCCTGCTTTTCCTGCTGGCGCTGATGCTGGCAGCAGGGCGGCACATGCGTACCCGGGAATGGGAAGTGGTCTTCCCGGGGATGCTGTATCTCGCCGCAAGCCTCGTGATCTCCCTGAATGTCGGGGTACGCTATCTGCTGCCCGTCATCCTGCTGCTGTCTCTGTTCATTGCCCGTATCGCATCCGGCCCGCCGCGCTCCGGAATGCTGCGCCTGGCCGTGATCGGTATACTGCTGCTGGTGAATGTCGCCATTACGCTGCGTACATTTCCGAACTTTATCTCGTATTTCAACCTTGTGTCAGGTGGTTCGTCGAACGGATACCGCATCCTGGTCGATTCCAATCTTGACTGGGGGCAGGACCTGCCCGCACTGGCGGACTATCTCAGGGAGACCGATGCGGATACCGTCTACCTCAGCTACTTTGGGCAGGCAGAGCCGGCGTATTACGGCATTGACTACATTCCGCTGCCCGGCTGGCCGCCGCCCACGCCTGACCCATCGCGCCCG
>JADZAD010000254.1 GCA_020852775.1 Anaerolineae bacterium | reverse complement strand
TTCGACCAGCAGCACCCGCACGTCCTCGCGGCGGACTTCCGGATAGTCCCGCACCAGAACCTGACGGATCAACTCGGTAAGCGCCCCGGCGAACTCGATCCCGGTGGGGCCGCCCCCGGCGACAATAAAGGTCAGCAGGGCACGGCGGATGTCCGGGTTTTGCTCATGCGCCGCCTGCTCAAAGGCAGTCAGCACCCGGTTACGCAGCCGGGTTGCGTCGTCGAGGTCTTTGAGTTCAAGCGCCACGTGCTCGACAGATTCAAGGCCGAAGAACATCGTTGCCGCGCCTGCGGCAATGACGAGATAGTCATACGGAAGGCTGTCGCCACTGCTCAGGCTGACCATTCGTGTGTCGAGATCCACGCGGGTAACCTCACCCATGCGAAAGGCCACATCCCGCAGGCCACGCAGGGCAGCGCGTACCGGGTAGGCAATGGACTCGCTTTCCAGGCCTGCGGTCGCCACCTGATACAGCAACGGCTGGAAGAGATGATAGTTCTGGCGATCAACCAGGGTGACAGTGAACCCCTTATCCGCCAACCCCCGGACGGCGCGCAGGCCGGCGAAGCCTGCGCCGATGACGATCACGCGCTTTTCCATACTACCCTTCCTGTATACCTGCAAGCATCAGGCCAAATTGTGAAATACGTCACTATCTATACCTTCATTGTACACAAATAGGATGATGATTGTCAATATAGCAGCGGGTAACCTGACTTATATGAAACCTGAGCCTATGGGATAAGACGAGGCCAGAGTGCACCCGTGCGTTCCGCATATCGTCTGTATGCTTCACCAAACTGCTGCTCGAGGTGGCGTTCCTCCGCCCGGAGGTTGGGCAGGATGGCCACAGCGTTAACTCCGATCCACATCAACCCTATGCACAGGTTGGCAGCAGCCAACAGGAAGGACAGGCTGACAAGAAAGAACGCCGCGTACATCGGATGCCTGACCCAGCGGTATGGGCCTGTGGTAACAAGACCGACTTCACCGGAGTGATATGCGTGGTTCATTGCAGCGTTCGCCCACCAGAACAGCGCACAGGCCAGCATCCCTGCCCCAACCCCCACGATCCGCAGCCAATCCGTTATGGCAATGCCTGCCCATGCCACCCCACGAGGCCAGGCAATATACATCAGCAGTGGGGCTACCGTGAGGACAAAGGTCAGTATGCGCTGCCAGAGTGGCATCCAGGCAGTGATGCGCCGGGTAAGCGAACGATAGATCGCCCGGGGAAGGATCAGTAGAACGAAGATTGATGCTGTGACACCACGAAAGATCATCTCGTCCATTCAGCCTCCTCAGCAGGTAGTCACTCTGTGGTTGCTGCCTTGCCCTCACTATATGTGAGAGTGTCATCCGGGGTCAATGAAGAGTGAGTGACCACGCTGATCGGACTACACTGATCACCCGGCTGACAAGCGTCATATTTTTCGTAATGTATTTCTGACGCACCTCTGATAGAATTCGGCACAGTGGGCGCTATCATGAAGGGAAATCAGCACAACATCTTCCGTCTCCGAGCAATCGGGTAAGGCGGATCGCGGCGTAGAATACCGGGCGGTACTCCAGACCACGATTCGGTTCGGAGTACCGTTTTTGTTGTGTGAATAACCAGAGGAGGCACCATGAAGCACAACCGAGTCTTTCACCGTAAGGCGTTGCTGCTGGGAGGGCTTGCACTGATCGGAGTCCTGATCGCCTGCGCGCCATTCAGCGTCGTCACCAGCCTGACGACTTCGGCCACACAGGCCCCGGTATCAGATGCAGCCGAAGCGACAAGCGAAGCTGAACCTGAGGCAACACCTACCCCCCGACCACCGGATTCCGTTGGAGCGGTTCCATCGCCCGCCAGCACGGTGATCAGTACCGACCTCGAAGCGCAGTACGAGGCGGTTTACGAGCGTGCTAATCCGTCTGTCGTCAACATCCAGATCGAGCGTGCTGCCACCGCCAGTGATACAGGCACCGGGCAGCTTCCGTTCAGTTTTCCAAACATCCCCGGCCTTCCGACACCGGATCAGCCAGGTACGCCTGGAACAGAGCAGACTCCAAGGGTGTACGGGCAGGGATCGGGCTTCCTGTACGATGACGTAGGACACATCATTACGAACTACCATGTCGCGGGGAATGCCGACAACATCCGTGTGGGGTTTGCAGACGGCCTGATCGTGGACGCCGCCTTTGTTGGGGGCGATCCATACACCGACATCGCTGTGATCAAAGTTGATATTCCTGCCAGCGAGAACATTGAACCGCTTGCTCTGGCTGATTCGAGTGCGGTCAACGTCGGCCAGACGGTGGTGGCAATCGGAAACCCATTCGGGCTGGATGGCACCATGACCACAGGAATCGTGAGCGCACTGGGGCGCGTGCTGCCCTCACAGGCGCAATCCGCTGGGGCAAGCTTCACCATCCCAGACGTGATCCAGACAGATGCCGCAATCAACCCGGGTAACGCCGGTGGCCCGTTGCTCAACCTGGCTGGGGATGTGATTGGTATCAATACGGCCATCCAGTCCGAAGTACAGCAGTCCGGCGGTATCGGGTTCGCGGTGCCCGCCAACCTGATCGCGCGTGTCGTCCCATCCCTTATTGAGAAGGGGACGTACACTCATCCGTGGCTGGGTATATCCGGCCACGACCTGCTGCCGGAGTTCCGTGACGCGATGAGCCTTGATCCGGCCCAGCGCGGCGTGCTGATGATGTCGATCGTCAAGGATGGGCCCGCCGACAAAGCAGGCATCCTGGGAAGCAATGAAGAAATCACCATCGGAGGGCAATCCGTACCGGTAGGGGGTGACGTAATCACCGCCATCAACGGTGTGGAGATCGTTCGCTTTGAGGATATGCTGGCCTACATCGTCGAGCAGACCAGCATAGGAGACACCGTAACCCTGCAGGTTCTGCGGAACGGCGAGACCATAAGCCTCGACGTGACACTCGAAGCACGGCCGGAGGCTGCTCCGTAACATCGGCACGCGGTGCACAAATGGGAGGGGGAGCGGTCTTTCGCTCCCCATCTGCTTAACAATTCCTGTCTATAATCACGGGACGCTGGTCCGATCGTCGAAAGGCCCGTGATGGACAACTTACCTTCCTCACGCCCACTGCGCGAGGTCATTCTACTCTTCCTGCGGCTTGGTTTCACCGCGTTCGGTGGGCCGGCGGCGCACATCGCCCTGATGCATGATGAGGTCGTGAAGCGCCGGGGCTGGGTCTCGGAGCAGGGGTTTCTCGACGTGCTGGGAGCAACCAACCTGATCCCTGGCCCGAATTCTACGGAACTATCGATCCATCTCGGCTTCATCCGGGCTGGATGGGCCGGTCTGCTGGCAGCAGGAGCGTGTTTCATCAGCCCGGCGGCGTTGATCGTGATCGGGCTGGCCTGGGCCTATGTCGAATTCGGATCGACCCCGGCAGTCGGAGCACTGCTGTATGGCATCAAGCCGGTGGTGATCGCCGTGATCCTGCAGGCGCTCGCAGCCCTTGTGCCAAAAGCTATGCGCGGCTGGCCGCTCGCCCTGCTCGGCGCGGCGGCACTGGCCCTGTACTTCCTGCGGGTAGACAACGTGCTGCTGATCTTCGGCGCCGGGCTGCTGGTCGTGCTCGTCACTGGCCTGCAGCGGGCAGGTGCGTCTGAGACCAGTACGCCTCTCGTGTGGTGGCTGCCGCTGGCATCCGCAGGCATCGCAGCCCAGCCAGCCGCTGCGCCCTTCGGGCTGGCCACGCTATTCCTGACGTTCCTCAAGATCGGTTCAGTGCTCTACGGGAGCGGCTACACGCTGCTGGCCTTTCTACAGCGTGACCTCGTGGATCGGCTTGGCTGGCTGACCCAGCAGCAGGTGCTGGACGCGATTGCGATCGGGCAGGTCACACCCGGCCCGGTCTTCACCACGGCGACCTTCATCGGCTATGTGGTCGGCGCGCCGCACGGGCTGGCGCTGCCCGGCGCATTACTGGCAACGCTAGGCATCTTCCTGCCGTCGTTCATCTTTGTGGCGATCACCAACCCGTTGATCCCAAAGCTGCGAAACAATCGCTGGACAGCAGCCTTTCTGGACGGTGTGAACGCCTCAGCGCTCGGACTGATGGCGGCCGTCACAATCCAGCTCGGAATATCAGCATTCCGTACTGATCCGGCCTTCACTCCCTTCCCCACCCTGCCCGTTGACCCACTCGCGGTGCTGATCGGGCTGGGAGCAGCGGTGGCTCTGATCCGCTACAAGGTCAACACCACCTGGCTGATCCTGGGCGGCGGCGCGCTGGGCCTGCTGGCCGGGCTGGCGCTCTGAGGATTACTGGCTGTCGAGCACGGTGCTGACTGCCACGAGCACTTCGTTGCGCACGTCCTCAATAGGGCGCTGGTTTATCTGCACATGGTAGTAAACCTTGCCACGCGCGATTGCCCAGTTCAGGTCCTCGAACAACACGGACGGCGCAGGGGTTTCGGCGACCCCGACCACCTTCCGCACCGCCGCGATCAAGCGCTGCCGCACCGCCGCGAGATCCTGGGTACGCTGCATGCGCACCGTTACCTCGAAGCGGCGGGTAGGGTAGATGCTGAAGTTCTTCACCACCGAGGTGTACACAATCCGGTTCGGGATGTTGACCTCGACGTTGTCGAAGGTACGGATAACTGTGGCACGGAGTTCGACCCGCTGCACCGTCCCGGTGCTGCCATCGACCTCGATCACGTCGCCTGGCTGAAATGGCCGCTGAATTAGAATCAGCACCCCGGAGATCAGATTCTCGATGATCTCCTTGAGCGCAAAACCAACCACGAGGCCGCCGACGCCCAGACCAGCCACAAGGCCAAAGACATCCACACCCAGCACAGCCAGCGTGATAAAACCCGCAACAATAAGGGCGACCCC
>JADZAD010000253.1 GCA_020852775.1 Anaerolineae bacterium | reverse complement strand
GGGCAGCCAGCGTGCATCCGCGTTTGCCAGGCCGGCGACCCCGTTCCGGCTGTGGGCGCGTATCAGCATCGCATGGGCCAGGTCAACTGCCCGCAGCGACACCAGCGGAAAAGCCCGCTCGATCACCGGGAGCAGCGCCCCGGTGCCCGTGCCCAGGTCAAGGATACTGCGGGCGTCTGCCCACACTTTACGAAAGCGCTCGATCAGCACACGGAGCTTTGCCTCGCGTTCCGGCCCGTGCATCGAATCCCAGCGTGGGGCGAGGTCCTCAAAGAATTCGCGGCGGGGGTTGCGCTGGGTCATCGGATCTCCTGTGTTTGCTCTCAGAACAGAACGCGCGGAATTATACCGCGTGTGCCGGGGGTATTCCCCTGCCTCCGGTAGTGATGCATAATAAACTTGTTCACGGTGACCCGAACCACAATAGCCCATTGGAGGATATGACGATGTCCGCAGATCAACCGCTCCCTATTCTGCGTGCCCGGCCCAGCCAGATCGCCGAGCGTGTGCTCGTCGTCGGTGAGCCTGCCCGCGCTCAGCGTGCCGCCGAAACCCTGCTGGAGAATCCACAGGAGGTCGGCAGCTATCGTGAATATCTCACGCTGACCGGGACTTTCAATGGTATGCCGATCACCGTCTGCTCACACGGCGTCGGCGCGGGCGGGGCGAGCGTCGCTTTCCACGAGTTGTTCCAGGCGGGGGCGAAGAAGGTCATCCGGGGCGGCACCTGCGGCGCTGCGCGCGCGGACATCAACGACGGTGATTTCATCATCGCCACGGGGGCCATCCGTGACGAGGGGGCCAGTGAGAGCCTCGTACCGATGAGCTACCCGGCGGTCGCGGATTACCGCGTGGTCAACGCGCTGCTCACTGCCTCCGCCAACCACGGGCGTACCAACCCGCCCACCGGCATCGTGCGCTCGGCTGCAACCTTCTATCCCGGCCTGCTTGACCGCAACCTGGATCTCTGGCTGCACGCGAATATCGTCGCCCTTGAGATGGAACTGGCGATCCTGCTGGTGATGGCGGGCGTGCGCGGCCTGCAGGCAGGTGGAATCTTCGTCTCAGACGGCAATATGGTGCGCGACCGCGAGCGGAAGGAGAACCTTGATAATACCTATGATCCGCATCGCCAGATCGTCAAGCAGGGTACAGACACCATGCTGCGCGTGGCAGTCGAGGCATTGGCGATGCTTTAGGAACTCCTGCTGGCCCAAAAGTGCTATCGCCAGTCCGCAATCAGTTCCTCATAATGGAGATAGACGACGTTACCGCTATTCACAGTGAGGGTAGACAATGGCAAGATTGTGTGCACACTGGGTAGGCGATGGGGACGAGACTCTCTTGCTTAATGTGGCAACGTGGGGCTGGGATGACCTGGCAGAGTCGGTAGAGTTGATCGAGATGATGATTCGGAATGTCGAGACGCCGGTAACGGTCTTTCTTCAGATTGGGGCGCTGCGCGCTGGCCCGGTGGCTGCCGCCAGTGCCCCGCTTGCACGCCTGGCTGATCTCCCGATCAGGCGGCTCGTGCTGGCAGGCAATCCGGAAGTCACCGGGCAACTGGCAGCAGTGCTTGAGATTATGCTCCCGTATGACATCATTCTGGCGTGCGATACCGAGCGGATAGGTGTGGTACAGGCTGCGTAAGCGCCAGGTAACCTTAACACGAAGACGAGGAGTGGTTACGCAGCCGCTCCTCGTTACGGTTTATGAGCAGTCGGACAGCCTCGGTGCCGTGGCAGTATTACCTTTTCGCTTGCCGGGCCAGCAGACTATGAACCGACGGAGTCTCCGGCAGAGGGAGGCCGGTGCTGGGCCTGCCGGGATTGTTCTTCAAGCTGCATCATGATCTCAGCCTCAAGCGCGACCCGGAAGAGTTCGGCCTCGTGTTCAACCACTTTCTCTTCCATTGCTTTTGCGAAGCGCCCGACCCAGTCATGCTCAACCAGCGCAATGATCGCTGAGGTGCCCGGCGTCAGGCGGCCCTGCAAAGCCTGAAGCTGGCCGTCATCAAACCCCATGTCAATGGTGTGCGCGGCTGCACCACCCGCAGCAGCCCCGGCCGCCGCACCGACAATCGCACCCCCCGGCCCACCGAGCAGCCCGATCAGCGCCCCGGCAATTGCCCCGAAAAGCGCCCCCCGCGTCGCGGAAATATCTTCCGTTTCCCGTATGATGGCCCTGCCCTTCTCATCCTTGACCAGTACCGCCGCGTTGACAATCCGGAGCGTTCCGGCGCGCTGAAGCTCCTGCATGTCCCGCAGGGCTTCCTGTGCCTCATTCTCGTTCGCATACGCATAAACGACCAGTTGCAGCGGTGTCTGTCCCATGAAGAGCCCCTTCTACTGCGTGACTGCGAGACATCACCTACACTCCCATCTCTGACTGGCAGTATGAATCACACGTGCTTAACGCACAACTCAGGGCGGTGGAGATCGAGTAAAATGGGGTGAACGACGCTGTATCCTGACCGGTCATGCGGGCCCGAAGCCCACAACCGTTGAACCCCTCTGCCAGCAAAGGATAAGCCATGAAACAGACAGCCCTCTATGACGTTCATATCGCCCTCGGTGCGCGGATGGTGCCCTTCGCCGGCTGGGAGATGCCGGTGCAGTACCCGGCCGGGCCGATCAGGGAGCATGAGACCGTCCGCAACGCTGCCGGGCTGTTCGACATCGACCATATGGGTCAGTTCATCGTCTCCGGGCCGGACGCGCTGGAGTTTCTGCAGTATGTCAGCACGAACGATGCCTCAGTGCTCAATCTGTGGGAGTCACAGTACTCGCTGCTGTGCTACGCCGACGGGGGAGTCGTGGATGATATCTTCATCTACCGCCGCGCAGACGATTACTTCGTCGTGGTGAACGCCTCCAACCGTGACAAGGATCTCAAATGGCTGAACGCCCACACCCCGGGCTTTGAAGTCTCGATCGAAGATGTCTCCGACGCCACCTACATGCTCGCGTTCCAGGGGCCGAAGGCACAGGCGGTGCTCCAGCACGTCTGTGAGCTTGATCTGGGCACGATACCGTTCCACCACGGCGCGCATGCCCGCGTTGCCGGGGTCGAGGTGTTCGTCGGCAACACCGGCTACACGGGTGAGTACGGCTACGAACTGTTCTTCGATACAGCGCGCGCTCCGGAGGTCTGGAACGCGATACTGGGGGCCGGGGAACCGGAAGGGGTGCTGCCAATCGGGCTGGCCGCACGCGACAGCCTGCGCTTTGAGCCGTGCCTGCCGCTGTACGGCCATGAAATCACGGCGTCGATCTCTCCCGTCGAAGCCGGGCTGGGCTTTGCCGTCAGTGGGGAGAAGGGCGACTACATCGGCAAGGATGCACTGCTCAAGCAGAAGCTTGAAGGGGCGCCGCGCCGTCTGGCTTGCCTGGAAATGATCGACAGGGCCGTGCCCCGCGAGCACTACGAGGTGGTCGTGGATGGTGAAAAGGGATTTGTCACCACCGGGATGCTCGCACCGACCGGCGGCATATACGCGGCGATGGCGCTGATTCCGCGGGCGCTGTATGAACTGGGCAAGGAAGTGGATGTCATGGTACGGGGAGTGCCGAAGAAGGCGAAGATCGTCAGGCGGCCATTTTACACGCCCGCCTACCGCCGGTCATAACGCCATGGCGGATCAGGCGGAGCGCCTGCCCGCCGCGCGTGGGACGTATATCCTGCTACTTAATCTGCCTGCCCCGCTGCCCCTGATCGTCGGGCGGCTGGGGCAGGTTCTTCTGCCAGCGGGCTGGCACCTCTACGTGGGCAGCGCACACGGTGCAGGTGGCCTGCGGGCACGGGTCGGCAGGCATCTGCGGTATGAGAAGCGCCTGCACTGGCACATCGACGCCCTGACAACCATTATGCCTGTTAAATGGGTATGGTACGTGGAATCGCCCGATCGGGCCGAATGCGAGTGGGCACACGTTCTGCTGGCGCTTCCTGAAGCTGCTGTACCGGTTCAGGGATTCGGCGCGTCAGACTGTAACTGCCCGACCCACCTCATCTGCGTCAGAGACGTGGCAGCGGCATATCAGGCCCTTATCCGGCACACCGGCGGCCTGCTTGTCGTCCTCTGATGCCCGGATCGCATTCAGCGCCTACGGCCTGCAGGCTTCAAGCAGCTCAACCAATTGCTGGTTGCTGGCATGTCCCCACTGCACCGCTTCCCGTGGGTTGCGCCCGCGCCAGCTCACCGTATCCAGCGCCTCGTCAGGGGCCAGGCCGTAATGCCGCACCAGCCACGCCGCCAGCACCTGCCCGGTACGGCCCATCCCGGCAGAACAGTGCACCACAGTACGCTGGCTGCGTGCAGCAGACGCCTCCAGAAACGGTAGTATGGTGGACACCAGCAGCATACGATCAATCAGGCTGTTGTCCTTCACTGGCGAATGGCAGACGTTGTCGGGGCCAAAGTGCATGCGGTAGTACGACAGCAGATCGGGTTGGTAATAAGTCAGCTCACCATCCAGCAGGCAGACCACACGCTGGATCTTCTGCTCCTCCCGCATAAACTGGAGCCAGGGCAAGGCATGGTTAAGGCTGATCTGGCTGGCACGATAGCACGGACGCTCTGACCCGAATATCAGACGATCATCAGGTGAAGCGGACTGGAAGTTGTATGGCGGTGTCATATCGGCTCCCATCCTGGCGTATACACCATGTATAGAAAGATTTTACCACGAAAACGAGCCAATTCTATAGTACCTGCGGCAGCTCGACGCAGAGCCGGTCTGAAAAGACACAGGCACCCCCGTGCGGGGGTGCCTGTGTCCGGTCTGTAAGGTTGACCCCCCGGGCCTATTCTCCGGGTATATCCTCATCAACAGCGGGCGTTCGGAGCGCCTGCCCTTTCAGTGCGCGGCGGACATTACGCGGCAGGATGCCTTTCACGCCGTGCCACACGCTACGGGCCGTTGCGAGGCTGTCCATCGTGCGCTGTGCCGCGGGTGAAGCCAGCACCCGGACATTGACATCGGTCACCTCATCCGCCGCCCATACATCTTTATGATATGACTCGCCCCGGCCAAGCTCATAGCGCCGGTAGCCGCGTTCGATGGCGATCTGAATCGCACGAGTAATCACCTGCCGCCCCACCGCATAATGCCGCCACTGCGGATCATAGCCGATGCGATAGCCGTAAAGTGTATCTCCAAAACGAAAATCACATACCCATGCCGCGATCTTCCCATCGATGTCAATCACGCATGAATGCAGCCACCCCCGTTCAAACGCCCGCTGCATGATAGCACGGTAGAAACTGGCGTTCTCCTCGCGGTCGAACGCCGCGCGGGTACCGTGCTCCTCGGAATACGCCCGGTCATTGGCGATCACCGCCTCAACGACGCGATGCAGGCGCTCAGGGGTATCAATTTCGCCAAAGTGATAGCGGCCTCCCAGTTCGCGCTCCAGCCGCCGCCCGTACTTGGCGATCTCGCGGTATTTCTTGTGTGTCAGGATGTCCCGCTCGTATATCTCCCACGCAGGTGGCAGGTCGAAATACGCACAGGCTGAGCCTGGCTCATCCGGATCAGGGTTCTCTATCACCCTGACGCCCAGCGCCTGGACAGCATTCCGCAGTGAAGACTCCGGATGCAGGCCATTCAGGTCGAGCAAATCCCATTGCTCGGTCGTCTCCTGCAGGGCAATCACCAGGCTGTCCGCTACCGCGATGGCAAATTCCGGGAGTGCCACAAGGTCAACATGATCGGGATCTCCGGTGTGTTCCGGCGTGCCGATCAACTCCAGCGAGTGCCAGTGCAGCGGGCCCAGTGTGTGTTTTGTCCGTACCAGCGGCACGACAGCAACAGGTGAGTCCCCTGCGTTGAAGCGGTACAGCCAGAGTTCACGCCCTGTGCCGAAGGCTTCCCACCAGAGTGCCGCCCAATCCCAGGTCAGGAAGATGCTTCGCCGTGAAGCTCTGTCGAGGATAGTGTTCCATTCCGCCTCCAGCACAAGGAGGTCGCGTGGGTCGTGAGAAAGTGACCATGTCAGCGAAGGCAAAGCCGATCTCCCTTTCAGCAGTACGCACGATGCCAGCCCATTTCTTGTGCAACTGAATTATAAGATGATTGCGGAAACGTGAGAAGGATGACTTTTACCCTGCCTGTCACAAATGACGATCTTCCGGACTAGGACACAACGCCAATCCGGCTTTATAATGAAAGTCAGGGGCACGACCGCACCGCCCTCCCACTTCCTCCGAACACCTCTGAAGGAGACCGTAATGCCACAGAAACTGATCCTCGATGTTGACACCGGGACGGACGATGCTCTCGCGCTGACGATCGCCGCGCTGAACCCCGGGTTGGAACTGGTCGCCGCGACCACCGTCAACGGCAACGTCGAGGTTGAATACGCGACCGAGAATACGCTGCGCGTGTTTGACGCGATCAACGCGAAGGTGCCTGTCTACCGCGGGCTCGATCAGCCCTTCGTCCGCCCGGACTTCCCGAACCCACGCGGGCGTGCTGATGACATTCATGGTCGCTACCTGCAGATTCCCGTGGCGACGTCAAAGCCGCAGCCGCAGCATGCCGTTGACTTCCTGATCGAGTACTACATGAGCGGCGCAGGCAAAGACACGATTCTGTGCCCGGTCGGGCCACTGACCAATATCGCGATGGCGCTGCGCCTGGAACCGCGCCTCGCGGCTCACATCCCGGAGATGGTGATCATGGGCGGTGGGCGCCTCGATGGCAACATCACTACCAGCCCGATGGCCGAATATAACATCTGGTGTGACCCGGAAGGCGCGCGGGTGGTCTTCCACAGCGGCGTGAAGATCACGCTCGTCCCACTGGACGTGACGCGCAAAGCCCTGCTCACGCCCACCTACTGCGATCAATTCGAACAGATCGGCACGCCCGGTGCGAAGGCCTCGGCGGTCTTCACACGCAAGTTGATGGAGACCGAGTACACGCACTCGCCCGTGCCTTCACAGCACGTCCCGATGCACGACTCGCTGGTGGTATGCGCCGTGATCGACCGCTCAGTGATCACCACGAAACACGTCTACGCGGATGTGGAGACCTTCGGCGAGACGACCGTCGGGCAGACGGTGATCGACTGGTTCGGGCGGACGCGCAAGGAACCGAACATTCACTTCGCCTATGAGGTTGATCAGAGCAAGTACATTGGCCTCGTGATGGAGTCCCTCAAGCGTACCCTGTAGGCTGACGAAAGGATTAACCTCATGCCTCAGAAGATCATTCTCGATGTCGATACCGGAACGGATGACGCCCTCGCGCTGATGCTCGCGGCGCTGCACCCGGATCTCGACCTGGTAGCCGCGACAACGGTCAACGGAAACGTGCCTGTCAAGTACTGTACCAACAACACGCTGCGCGTATTTGACGCCATCGGCGTCAGGGTGCCGGTTTACGAAGGGCTTTCCTCCCCGTTCGTGCGTCCGGACTTCCCGCGGAAGCCCGGACTCGAAGGCAAACACTCGGAGAATGTCCACGGGCTTGAACTGGAGATCCCCGCGCCGACCTCGACAGCACAGTCGCAGAACGCTGTGGACTTCCTGATCGAGTACTACATGGGGCCGGATGGCCCGGATACCATCCTCTGCCCGGTCGGCCCGCTCTCGAACGTCGCCATGGCGCTGCGTATGGAGCCGCGCCTCGCGGAGCGCATCCCGGAGATGGTGATCATGGGCGGCGGACATGTGGTTGGCAACGTCACCCCGTCTGCCGAATTCAATATCTGGGCCGACCCGGAAGGTGCACGGGTAGCAATGGCTGCCGGCATCCCGATGACGCTCGTCCCGCTGGATGCGACCCACAAGGCGCTGCTGAACCAGGATCACCTGGCGACCCTGAAGACCTTCGGGACGCCTGCCGCCGATGCGGCCGTGATCTTTACCGAGCACCTTGGCCGCTGGCACAAGAACCAGACGATGGTCCCGTTCGGCAGCGTCCCGATGCATGACTCGCTGGTGGTGTGCGCCGTGATCGACCGGACCGTAATCGAGACGGTGCACGTGTTTGTCGATATCGAGACCTTCGGTGAGCTGACCATCGGGCGGACGGTGTGCGACACCCACTCCCGCAGCGGCAAGGAGCCAAACTGCCATGTCGCGCTCGGCGTCGATCAGAACAAGTACATCGACATCATCATGAGC
>JADZAD010000252.1 GCA_020852775.1 Anaerolineae bacterium | reverse complement strand
TAAGCCCGGTGCGTGTGGCCTGCTCAAGGCGGGCCTCAAGAGAATCGATCATCTGGCGCGCACTGTCAACCCGCGCGCGTGGTGAATGGCGCAGCAGGTTGAGACGCGCCCACGCCAGTTCCTGCCGCCCGGCGTCAAGGATACCGGCATACGCACCGTTCAGCCGAACCGAGGCCACTTCAAGTACGTAGCGCAGGTCATCAATCGTCACCGGGGTGACGAGTTCCGCCGCGGCGGAAGGCGTCGGTGCGCGCAGGCTGGCGGCGAAGTCAACCAGCGTGGTATCGATCTCATGCCCGACCCCGCTCACAACCGGAACGCGGGCTGTGAGGTCGGCGACGGCACGGGCCAGCGCCTCATCATTGAAGCACCACAGGTCTTCCATTGAACCGCCGCCGCGCACCAGCAGGATCACATCAGGCGGCTGTGCAAGCTGCTCCAGCAGTCGCAGCGCCGCCATGATCTGCGGCGGAGCGCCTTCACCCTGCACCAGAGCCGGGGAAAGGATCACCCGGGCGAGCGGGTTCCGGCGGTTGATCACGTTCAGCACATCCTGCAAAGCGGCGGTACTGGGTGAGGTGACCACACCGATCACGGCGGGGCGCTCCGGGATGGGCAGCTTATCCGCCGTATCGAACAGGCCTTCCGCGTACAGTTTCGCCTTGAGCCGCTCAAACTGCGTGTAGAGATCACCGATCCCGGCGGGGCGGATCCGATCGCAGATGATCTGATAGTCGCCGCCTGCCTCATAGAGCGTCACCCGGCCGCGCACAACTACCTGATCACCGTCCTTTGGCTTCGGCCCGGCATGTTCCCGGGTAAAGCCAAACATCACGCACCGGATCGCGGCACTCGCGTCCTTGAGCGTGAAGTACGCATGGCCGGACCCCGGCACACGAAAGTTCGAGACCTCACCCTCGGCCTCGAGTTCCTGCAGGCGGTAGTCTTCTTCGAGCCTGTCCCGGACGTATCGGTTCAGGTCACTTATGCGCCAGCGTTTTAGTTCGGTGAACATGGCATGTATAGGGTAATCCGCCCCGGTGTGCTCTGCCAGTACTGGTGAGAAGCCCGCTATATCAGCCCGCTGAAGGCACGGTCTTCCGGCTTCCCGGCAAGGAAGTTGACCCACCCGTAGCGGTCGCCCGGATCGAAGGCCTCGGTCACGAACGATTCAACGGACAACTGGCGCGAGCGCAGCACGAGGTCTTCCTCCGCGGCGTGCTCGGTCGTCGCTTCGACGTGCCAGCCGCCGTCCGCCTCGCTGATGCGTACCAGCCGGTAAAGGCACGGATAGCCCGTCAGCGCGGCGGTGTTCAGGTGCAGCCGCCCCGGCCTGCAGATCAGGCGGTGCGCGTGGTGGTGTCCGGAGAGCACCAGCCTGACGTTCGGGTAGCCATCAAGCAGGCGCTCGACCTCCTCACCATTCGAGGCAAAAAACTTGGTGAACCAGCCGATGTTGTCACGCGGGTGTAGTGGATGCAGGGGGTGATGCACCGTCAGGATCACGAGCTTCTCACGCGCGGCGTCCAGTTCGGCCTTCAGCCATGCCATCTGCCCGGCATTGACCTCCCCGGCCCAGTCATCCGGCAGGCGTGAATCCAGCCCGATCAACTGCACACCGGGCTTGACCTCGCGGCTCCAGCGGGCCTCCTGAGCGTGCGGCACCGGCGAGGCCATGCGCGGGTCGATCTGCGGGACGGCCTCGTGGGGGGCGTAGGCCCCCGGTTTCTCCGGGTCGTAGAAGCCGTCGTGGTTGCCAGGGATATAGTGCCATGGCTTGCCAAGCGTCCGCAGCGCCCCGGTGAACACTGCCACTTCGGCCTGCGTGGCGTTATCAAGCACGTCGCCGGAGATCAGCACGAAATCAAGGTCGGGGATCACGTCCAGCCGGGCGAAGGTGTTCCGCAGGATGCTTTCGGCCTGCGTCGCCAGCGTCCCCCAGGACTCGTCGCTGTCGGAGATGTGAATATCGGTCAGGTGGGCGAAATACACGGAGCGCATCGAACGGGGTCCTTTCAGTTACGGGCGCGTGGCCAGCAGAGCGGTCATCATGGCGCGGATCGCGTCAACCTCGTCCTGGTTGACGGTGTGGCCCATGCCGGGGTAGATACGCTTATCAACCTGCGCCCCTAGCCGGGTGAAGACCTCCGCCGTCTCCTCGACACGTCGCAGCGGGATATGCGGGTCGATGTCACTGCAGCCGATCAGCACCGGGGTGCCTGCAAGCGAACCGGGATAGTGCCGTGGGGTGCCATCCGGGCCGATCACCCCACCGCTCAGGCCAACGATGCCGCCATATCGCCGGGCATTCCGTGCCGCGAACTCCTGCGCGAGGCACGCCCCCTGCGAGAAGCCAAGCAGCATCACGCGCTCCGCGGGCAGGCCACGGCGCTCCAGCCCGGTGAGCAGATCAGCGATCGTCAGCAGGCCGGAGTCAAGGCCAGGCTGGTTCTGTTCGATCGGGTAGAGGAAGCTGTACGGGTACCAGGTGTTCCCCGCCGCCTGCGGCGCCAGGTAGACGAAATCCGGCTGCTCAAGGGCACTCGCCAGGCCG
>JADZAD010000251.1 GCA_020852775.1 Anaerolineae bacterium | reverse complement strand
GTCTACCGGGGCGTTATTATCGAGCGCCTCGACGGACAGCTTCACCCCTTCAATGACGAACTGGTTGGCTTTACGGCGAGCGCGGCGCTGAGTCTGCAGCAGACTGACATACTGAACGCGGTCATTGGTGATGCTGGTGATCATATTTCTCTTCTGGTTAACGCAAAAAGGAACTATTCGACAGTAATGAAATCCGTGATCTCGGCGAACGTAGCCGGGCCGATGCCGGAGACATTCTGAATGTCCTCGATCCGGGTGAATGGGCCATAGGCTTCGCGGTAGGCGATAATCTTCTCCGCGGTCGCCGGGCCGATCCCGGGCAGAAGCTCCAGTTCCGGGCCAGTCGCGGTATTGATATTGATCCCTGCCGCTGGAATCCCGCCGGCGGCTGCCCCGGTCGCCGCAGGAGCGGCCAGCGCGACTTCTCCCACCCGGGGCACATGCACCTGCATGCCGTCGGTAAGCCGTTCAGCGAGGTTCACCGCGCTCATTTCGGCGTCACCCGCCGGGCCACCCGCCGCCTGGAGCGCATCCCGCAGGATCGCACCCGGTGGCAGGGCGTAGACGTCCGGCGCCCGCACCGCGCCACTCACGTAGACCATGATCGGGCCCGCCGTCGGGGTAGGGAGCGGCGGCTGTATGACGATCTCCGCCGGAGCGCGCCACCGAATCGCCACCGTAAACGCTCCGACAGCAATCAGCAACCCTACGACCGCCAGGATCAGCGTGCGGCGTTCTTCGATCCACTGGTTCATCTTGACATGTTCCTGAGGAAAACGCCATGCGAATAATGCTTACAATCATATAGACGATCGCATGGCCTTCGCAACAAGGTCGTGGTACTAATCCCTGCACGGATACGGCGGACGATCTATCATAAAGGCCTACGACGGGCAGACTGAGGCATGGAGCAGCATGGCAGGCCCATTCAGGCGATTAGCTGGAATCCTGCGCTCGATCGCCATGTACTACGGCATACCGGGGCGGGCGCAGAAGCTGCGGCGGCACTATGCCTCCTTCATCCGGCCGGGTGACCTGTGCTTCGACATCGGCGCACATGCAGGCAACCGCACCCGGGCGTGGCTGGAGATCGGCGCACGGGTAGTCGCGGTCGAGCCGCAACCTGATTTTGCGCGGCTGCTGCGGCGCTGGGACGGAGGCCACCCGGGCTTCACGCTGGCCGAAGTGGCCCTCGGTGCACAGCCAGGTCGGCAGACACTACTGATCAGCAGCAGGACGCCCACCGTCACCACCCTCTCACGCAAATGGGCGGAAGAAGCCCGGCGCGACTCCTCCTTCGCCGGGGTGCAGTGGGACATAGAAGTTGTCGTCGAGGTCACGACGCTTGACCAACTCATCCAAAGCTACGGGCTGCCCACCTTCTGCAAGATCGACGTTGAAGGGTACGAAGCGGAAGTCCTGCACGGGTTGTCGCATCCGGTGCCCGCGCTCTCGTTTGAATACCTGCCGGTCGCCATCTCACGCACAGTGGATTGTATTGAGCGGCTGAACACACTCTCCCGATACGAGTTCAGCCGTTCCACAGGCGAGACACTGCGCCCGGGTCCGTGGATCAGCGCATCAGCCATGACAGACGAGCTGCTCACCCTGCCTGCAGGCGCCCGTTCAGGTGATATCTACGCCCGGATCATTCCGGAGGGATCGCCTTCCACCGAAAACGCAGTATAGTCCATCCAGTTCACAAACCCATCCGGTCAACCATGCATCTGGCGATTCGATTGATCACCCGTACACCCGAAGAAACCGAAGCCCTTGGCGAGCGCATCGGCAGGGCACTCCACGCCGGCGACATTGTCTGCCTGTCCGGGGCATTGGGAGCGGGCAAGACCTGCCTCACGCGAGGCATCGCCCGTGGATGGGGCTCGGAAGATGTCGTTACCAGCCCCAGCTTTGTGCTGGTTAACGCCTATCGTCGTGCCAGCGATCCAGCGACACTGTATCACCTTGACTGCTACCGCCTGCGAGACGCGGACGACGCAGAAACGATCGGCCTCGATGACCTGCTCGACGCAGATGGCGCAGTTGTGATTGAATGGCCCGAACGGATTGTAGGAGCACTGCCTGCGGAATGTCTGTGGATCGCGATCACCAGTCCGGACGATCTGTGCCGCGAAATCACGCTGGAAACAGCGTCTGCGCGTTATTTTCCGCTGCTCCAGGTGCTCAATGATGCGACACTCTACTGAATATGGATCGGTGACACGCCCCTGATCCGCCCCAGCGCCTGCTGTGGAACGGCAACAATCTGCGACTCTTCATGGTAGTCGAGCGCAAGTGTTGTCAGCGAGGGGGCAGCGCTCCAGCCCTCAATCATCTGTATCCCGCGGGAAAGCGCGACCATCAGTACGATCGCCTCGACCATCTGCCAGCGAGCGGGACTGGTAAACGGACAGGTAAGGATAACCTGCCGGGCAACGCCCGGACGCGGGATCAGGCGGTCGAGGAGCACATTCCACCAGGCGCGTGTCATGTGGCGTTCAGCAGCAATGCGAGCCTGTGCTGGAAGGCGCCACAGCCGCTGCGAGAGCCGGGCCGTATACTGCGAGACCGGGAACAGATCTATCTCTGCCCGGCGAATGCCACGCCGCCCCTGTTCATCTACCTGATCCGTGACCGCCACGCCGGAAAACGCCAGCAGAGACGCGCCCACATGGAACACTTTAAGCGCGCTGGCCCCGGTGTATCCGTCCATACCCCAGCCCTGCCCGCG
>JADZAD010000250.1 GCA_020852775.1 Anaerolineae bacterium | reverse complement strand
TCACGCGGGGCCGTATTGCCTGCTGTTTCGCCCTACTGCAACCCTTCACGGAGCCGGTAATGAATGAAAGTACCCCGTCAACAGAGGCTACTGACGCTGAACGCCCGCAGACCTTCACCGCATGGCTCCGCCAGAGCGGAGCAGGTATCGTGTCTGGCATGGCCCGCGGCCTGATTGCCGTGCGAATTGGCCCTGACGTATTGACGCTGATGGGACTCGTCCTGGCAATTGTGGCTGGCATCCTGGCGGCACAGGGGCGTTTTGTGTGGGCGGGGGTAGTCTATCTGCTCGGCGTCCCGTTTGATGCTCTGGACGGGGCGGTGGCGCGCCAGAGCGGCAAAGCCAGCCGCTTCGGGGCGCTGTTGGATTCGACGCTGGATCGCTATGGGGAAGCTGCTCTGCTCGGAGGGCTGGCATACTATTACGCGGTGCAGAATCAGCCGGTCAGCATCCTGGCGATATTCGCAGCCCTGTTTGGCTCAGTGATGGTCAGCTATACCCGTGCCCGCTCGGAAGGCCTCTTGATCGACAACAAAGTCGGCTTGCTCACCCGCGTGGAGCGCTTCATCCTGACGGTGATCGTTCTGCTAATCGGGCGGCCCATGATTGGCGTCTGGCTGCTGGCCGGGTTGACACAGGTTACCGTCGTCCAGCGCCTCTGGCATGTCTATCGCACGATTGGCCGTAGTTGAGTGATACCCGATTCGCCCTTTGGCTTCCAGGTTGGTGCCGTCACCGTCTGGTACTATGCGCTGGTGGTGGTGTTGGCTGTTATGCTGGGTACGGCACTGACCATCCGGCAGGCCCGCCGTGACGGAGAAGACCCACATCTGGTGCTCGACATCGTCTTCTGGGGCGGCCTTCTCGCGCTGGTTCTTGGGCGGATATTCTATGCCTGGAACCCACCACCCTCCGCAGCGGTGGTCTTTCGACGCGACTGGTACTTCAGCCATCCGTTTGATCTGCAGGCCGGCCTGCTGGCGGTCTGGCAAGGCGGGCTGGGGATGGCCGGGGCGCTCACAGGAGGATTGCTGGGCAGCCTGCTGGTGATCCTGCGGCAGCGTGTCGATGGCTGGGCATGGGCCGACCGGTTGACACTGGGGCTGCTGCTGGGCCTGATGGTCGGCTGCTGGGCAAACCTCGTAACCGGGCAGCTCTACGGGCCATCAACCGGATTGCTCTGGGGGATTACCCCGGCGGGTGGCGGCTCCCCCTCTCATCCAACCCCGGCCTATCTCTCCATCTGGATTCTTTTCGTCCTGATTGCCATGCTCGCTATTGAGCGGCGCAGCGGGCGCCCCGGCATTGCGGGCCTGCGTTTCCTCCATGTGATGCCGGTATACCTCATCGGATTGCTGCTGGCTGATACCCTGCGCGTGGATGTTAATCGTGGCCTGCTGGGGCTCACAGGCGTTCAGGCGCTGGCGCTGGCGCTCCTGGCGGCCTGTGCGGTTGGATGGCTCGTCCGCCGGAGAGCCCCTGCGGGAGCCGTAGACAATTCCCCGGATCCATCGCTCCCGGACTAGGAACTCTACCCTATTGTTACGATAGAGATTGAGTGCTATCGTCACAGCTAGGCGCAGATAGACAGGTCTTGTCTGCGAATGGTGCTTCGGATGATTGAAACCATACATCTGACCAAACATTTTGACACCTTCGTTGCCGTTGAGAACGTAACCGTCACCGTGCAGCCGGGAGAGATTCTGGCTCTGCTTGGCCCGAACGGGGCAGGCAAGACCACGACCGTGCGTATGCTGACCTCGATCCTGGCTCCAACGGCCGGAACGGCCCGGATCGCCGGGTATGACGTCGTTCGTGATCCGGAGCATGTCCGGGCGAACGTCGGAGTGCTTACCGAGGGGCACGGCCTGTATCTGCGGCAGAACGGGCGTGAATACCTCGAGTTCTTCGCTCACCTCTACGGACTTAACGCCAGCCAGCGCCGCACACGTGCCGAGGAACTCAGCTCGCGCTTCGGGCTCTATGAGGCGCTTGACCGGCGAATCGGCGAATACTCCAAAGGGATGCGCCAGAAGCTGGCACTGGTACGGGCGATGATGCACAACCCGCCGGTGCTGCTGCTCGATGAACCGACATCTGCGATGGATCCGCACAGTGCACGGCAGGTGCGGACAGCAATCCAGCAACTCCGCGGTGATGGGCGCGCGATCATCCTCACGACGCACAACCTGAATGAAGCGGAAGAACTGGCGGATCGGATCGCCATCATCCGGCGAGGCCGCATCATCGAAGAGGGCGCGACACTCGACCTCAAGACTCGCCTGCTGGGCCCGCCACTGCTTGAACTCCGTTATACGGGTGAACCAGATGGCGTGTTTGAGGCGCTGAGCAACCTGGTTGAGATTGACAGCCACGGCCATTCCTGGGTGCGTTACCGCACCGCTTCTCCGCAGGCGGTCAATCCGGCGGTTCTCAGCACCGCAGTAATGCATGGCCTCAAGGTGATCACTCTCAGTGAGGTGCCACAGCCTCTTGAAGATGTCTACCTGCGCGTGGTCAACACTTACCTGGAGCAGGACAGCCAATGAGAAGCGAGACCCATGTTGCCTACACTGACCTCTCCACTGTCCTGACTCTTTCGGAACGTGCATCAGCTTCCGGACTGAACCGCTGGTGGGCCAGTATTCGCTGGAACATGAGCCGCGCGCTGCTTGTCACCCGGCGCGAAGTCATCGACATGTTCCGCGACTGGCGTATTCTCTCCCCGATTGTCATTCTGACCGTGATCTTCCCCTCCATTGCTAACTGGGGAGCGGGCCAGATGTCACGCTGGGTGGCGGAATACGGCGGGGAAATCGTCGGAGACCGGCTGATCCCGTTCCTGATGATGGTAGTGGGCTTCTTCCCGATTTCGTTCAGCCTGATTATCGCGCTGGAGACGTTCGTAGGGGAAAAGGAACGCCACAGTCTTGAGCCACTCCTTTCGTCACCGCTCACGAACACACAGCTTTACATCGGCAAAACCCTGAGCGCAGGGATGCCGCCGCTGGCTGGCAGCCTGCTTGGCATCGCGGTCTATCAGGTCGGCGTGTACTTCAATGTTGGGTACGTGCCGCCCCTGGTGCTGATCGTGCAGGTACTGCTGCTGACACTGTTACAGGGGCTCATTATGGTGGCAGGTGCGGTGATCGTCTCCGGGCAGGTTACCAGTGTCCGGGCAGCGAACCTGTTGGCCAGCTTCATCATCATCCCCATGACATTTCTGATACAGGCTGAGGCGATAATCATGTTCTGGGCGCGTTACGATACGCTCTGGGCGATCCTTGGTGGCCTGCTTGTGCTGTACGTCGTGCTCGTGCGAATGGGGGCCAGGGCCTTCAACCGCGAAGAGATGATGGGCAACGAGATAGATGACCTCAACCTGTTAGCTGCCATCCGTGATTGGTACCGGCTGGTACAGGCACGCCGGCCCGCTTCGGAGCACCGGTCAGTATGGCGCTGGTACCGGGAAGAGGTGTTGGGGGCGGTCTGGCAGGCGCGAGGTGGACTGGTGATCGTCCTGTGCGGCTTCTGCGCAGGGGCCTGGATTGGAGCGCACTATGGCCAGCTCCTGCGCATTCCACCGGAGCTTTTCAACCTGGCTGACTGGGAATCTCGCTTCAGTCTGATACTAAGTTCCAGCGGCTACAGCGGAGTCACAGGGGTGCTGCATGTGATCCTGCTGAACGTGCGGACGCTGGCGATCGCCTCAGCACTGGCGGTCTTTTCGTTCGGCGTACTTCTGATTCTGATCCTGATGCTGCCATTCGTGGTGGTAGGGTTTCTGGCGGCACAGGTGCTGGCTGCCGGGCTTGATCCCTTGAGCCTGTGGGCCTCTCTGCTCCCGCACAGCCTGTTTGAGGTGCCAGCAGCCCTGATTGCCGGGGCGGTCGCGGTTCGGCTGGGGGCGTGTATCATCGCGCCTCCAGTTGGAAAGACACTGGGGCAGGGCTGGCTGATTGCCCTTGCGGATGCGACCCGCGCTTGGCTGGGGCTGGTGCTGCCGCTACTCATGGTCGGTGCGCTGGTCGAAATCTATGTGACGCCGCGTCTGGTTCTGCTCGCTGTCGGGGGATAGCCCCGGGGGCTATCCGGCTCAAAGGGGAACGTTGCTATGGCTGAATTGCCGCGGGTAGTCATCCTCGGTTCTGCTTCCGTGGTACCCGATGAAGATCACGAGAACTCGCACATGGTGCTGCTGGGTGAATCCGGGGCGATCATGATCGACTGCACGGGTCGCCCTCTCAGCCGTCTCAAGAAAGTCGGCGTTTCTGCACACGACCTTGACGCGTTGATCCTGACCCATTTCCACCCGGATCACGTCGGCGCAGTCCCCAACTTGCTGCTTTCGGCATGGATCATCGGGCGCAAACGCCCGTTGCACATCTACGGGCTGCACCACTGCCTGCAGCGACTGGAAGACCTCATGTCGTTCTACCATTGGGAGAACTGGTCAGGGTTCTTCCCAGTTGTGTTTCACCACCTGCCACAGCGCGAGAGCATCCCCGTACTGGAGAATGCTGACTTCACCATCAGCGCTTCTCCGGTGCGCCACTATGTCCCAACCATTGGTGTAAGGGTGGAATGCCGCACGACTAACTTCGTCCTCGGCTACTCGTCGGATACTATCCCGTGCCCTGAAACGGTACGGCTGGCGCACCGTGCAGACCTGCTGATCCACGAGGCGACAGGCAATGAGCCACTTGGTCATTCGAGTGCTTCACAGGCCGGGGCGATCGCCTGTGAGGCGGAGGCCAGGCGGCTGGGCTTGATCCATTACCCGGTCTGGGAAGCGACGGCTGATCACCTGGTTGCGGAGGCGCAGTCCACATTCGATGGGCCGGTGTTTCTGTGCGAAGACTACATGGAGATCCCGCTGCGCGCCTGAACTATCTGCCGGGGCGGACAGCAGCACGGCCACAGGTTCTCAGGGGAGTTCCTTGCCGGTTGGGCGGCAGGTGGCATGCAGAAAACTGAACTCACCTCGTGGCGGCATTAGCTCCATGACCTCGACGATCTCAAACTCGACCTTGCCCAGTACGACCTTCTCACCAACCTGCGGTGGTTTCTCTATGTTGGCAATCGCGCCCGGGTTCTTGCCATCGAGGGGCACGTAGCTGACCTTGTAAATCATCGTGGCTTACTCCCCGCTCACTTGTGGCTGCCCGACTGCGCCTGCGCGTTCTGCAGGTCTTTATGCCTGAGCCGGAATGACAGGTCGGCTGCGATATTCCGCATCACACGATACCCAATCAGCGTGTTGCTCTCGCAGAAAGCATCGAACGCCTCCCGCGAAACAGAGGCAATGACAGTGTCCGATGTGGACGCCCGAACGGTGGCAGAGCGCAACCCATGGTCAATCAGCGACATCTCCCCCACTGACTGGCCCGGCCCCAGGTTAACCAGAACCCGGCCTTCACTCCGTGGGCTGTCTTCCTTGACAACCTCAATGAAGCCGCTCATCACCAGAAAGAGGCTCTCGGCGATATCCCCTTCATGGAAGATGACCTCGTTTTCCTGCAGATGTCGTTCGACGAAGATGCTGGCGAGCTTCTGCAGATCGTCGGGAGCAAGCCCGGCGAACATCTCTACGGATCGAAGCAATTTGGCGAGTTCCACCTGGGCAGGCTCCTATCGCTCATCTGAATCTCTGAGCACCCATCTCACTTACCATTGTACTCACAACTCTCACAGATGGAACCAGCGAATCGCCAGAGGCGTTCACTGGCTCAGGTGAAACCAGCATGCTAGAATCAAGAAAGAGAAGTCTGAACAAATGTTCTCTGACAGGTATAAACCATTGT
>JADZAD010000249.1 GCA_020852775.1 Anaerolineae bacterium | reverse complement strand
TAATTCCGGTGTCGCTGACCTGACCACCCGACTCAACATAGAAACTCGTGTCGCGCAGGACAACTTCGACCGTCTCTCCGGCGTGGGCCTGAGAGACACGCTTTCCGCCCTTGAGTACGGCGATAATGATCGAATTGAAACTCAGACGGCTGTAGGTATAGGGGTCATAATGGACACGGCCCGGCAGAGTACCGGCATCGGTCAATGCTTTGAGCAGATCGCCATACTCGGCCTCTACCACGATTCGTCCCCGGTCGTCCTCCGAGCGGCGACGGTGTTCGTCCTGCGCCTCGCGGAAGCCCGCTTCGTCAACCGTGAAGCCGCGCTCCTGCACTAGGTCGCGGGTAATCTCAAGCGGAAGGCCGTGTGATTCGTAGAGATAGAAAGCATCCTCCCCGGAGATCGTCCGCTCGCCGCGCTGCTCCAGATCGGAGACGAGAGTTTCCAGGGTTCCCAGCGAGCGTTCGAGCGTTGCCAGGAAACGCTCTTCCTCTGCCTTGATGTGGTAGGTAATGCCATCCTGGAACTGAGCCAACTCCGGGTAGATAGGACTGAGCTTGTGAATGACTGCCCCGGCGACCTGGTGCAGGAATGGACGGGTGACGCCCATACTGTAGGCGAAACGCATCGCGCGGCGGATCAGCATTCGCGTAATATACTCACGGTGGTTAGTACCTGGGGTGACGCCATCAGCCACCAGAAATGCTGCGGCACGAATATGGTCCGCCACGACACGGTAAGCTACCGTGTGGGCATCGCGGAAGGCATCGTCATGCCCGAGTATTTCCTGAGTGGCATCCATGATCCCGCTGAAGATGTCAGTGTCGTAGTTCGCGCCCTTGCCCTGCACTACCGCGGTGATGCGCTCAAACCCCATTCCGGTGTCTACCCCCGGGGCAGGGAGAGGAACATCAAAGGCGCCGGTGTGTGCCGGGTCAGGCTGCGAGCGGTTGTACTGCATGAACACGAGATTCCAGATTTCAAGAAAACGGCTGTCTTCCGCCACGAGCGCCGGGACGATCGAATCTACACCCAGTTCAGGGTTGTTGTCCCAGTGGATCTCAGAGGTTGGGCCACAGGGGCCTGTATCCGCCATCTGCCAGAAATTGGTTTTGGGGCCCATGCGGGCCACCCGCCGTGGATCGACGCCAACCCTGTTGATCCAGATGTCGTAGGCTTCGTCATCATCACGGTAGACCGTGAAACCGAGGCGATCTGCCGGGAGGCCCAGAACCACCGTCAGGAATTCATACGCATACCGGATTGCATCCTCCTTGAAGTAGTCGCCAAAGCTGAAATTGCCGAGCATTTCAAAGAAAGTGTGATGCCGGGGAGACGGCCCGACGTTCTCCAGGTCGTTATGTTTTCCGCTGATACGCATGCACTTCTGTGAGGTCGTGGCTCGCATGTAGGGACGTTTGTCCTGCCCGAGAAAGACATCCTTGAATTGAACCATCCCGGCATTGGTGAAAAGCAGCGTCGGATCGTTGCCGGGCACCAGCGATGCAGCCGCGACCACCTCATGTCCTTTCGAGGCGAAGTAGTCGAGAAAAGCCTGGCGAATCTCATCACTGGTCATGTGCTTCATGCGTAGTCGTCTCTACTTTCGAGGCTGAGGATGGCATCAGGGAATCTGCTTCTGCTCGGCGCAGATTATACGCAAAGGCCAGACAGGTGACAATCAGCCAGCAAGGGCTGTCAGGTCAACCCCAACCCCCTGAATAATCTCAACTGTCCCGAGAACGATCAGTGTGCCGACGGAGAGATGCCCAAGGATGCGCTGTATCTTCGGGTTACGGTGGCCAATCAGGCTGAAGGCAACGATCTGTGCAGCGAACCCGGCTATCAGCACGCCATAGAACCCGACGAGAAAGCTGATTCCGGAGACGACATCTTGCTTCCAGCCAGCAACAAAGATCGGTCCGGCAAGTACGCTCCAGAAGACCCATGGGCCGGGGCTGAACAGGTTCGCCAGCGCCGCATTCAGTATCCCGTGGCGTGTGGCGGATTCCTGCCCGCTCCGGGCTTCCATATCGGCTACAGCCTGTAAATCCCGGTAGGCTCCGTAAGCCAGGTAGAATGCGAATACGCCACCTGCCAGAAGCAGAGCCTGTTCCAACCATGGGGGGATGCGGGTTAGGACGAACAGCACGAGCCGGATGATCGGCCCGTCACTGATCAGCGGCGCGAGGGCGGCGGGGAGTGTCCTGCGCCAGCCATTGCGTGTGCTCCGCGCCAGCAGATAAGCTTGAAATGGCCCCGGCTGGGCCACCGCAGCGAATGCAAGTGCCGCTGCTTTGAGGACATAGCTGACCATGGCGCCCCCGCCGGCAGGCGAAAAAAGCTGACTATACCACAGGCTGATGACAGGCGTAAATGCAATTAAGAGAGTGGTATTCCAAGGCAAACAGAGGTGATGAGGCTGCCTGGCCAGGCAGCCTCATCACCTGAACTACTTGTCCAGCTTTTCGCCGTAGACTTCGCCCGGGGGCCGGAAGATGACTCGTTCCAGGAACCGCAGGACCCGGCTGAGGAAGGAGCGCATACGCGCAAGGATGTACCATGCGCTGCGGACAAGCTCACGAACCGCTGAGCGTGGCGGCTCCTCAATGCTGTCCCACTCCAGCAGTGCAGCGCCCCAGGTCAACCCTGCGCCGAAACCGACAAGCACGATCTTGTCCTGCGCTTTGATTGCACCCTTCTCGACGGCTTCACCAATGGCGAGGGGAATTGACGCAGCGGATGTGTTGCCATAGTGGTCGAGATTGACAAAGAATCGCTCCATCGGGAGCTTCATCGTCTTGGCGGCAGCCTGGATGATCCGCTGATTGGCCTGATGTGGAACAATCACATCGATATCATCAAGCGTAAGCCCGGCCTTTGCCACGACCTCGTGAGTCGCAGAGGCCATAACCCGTGTGGCGAAACGAAACACCTCACGCCCGTTCATGTACAGGCGTTGTTCTGAGGCATCACCGTCCCATGTCTCACGGATCCCGGTAGAAGCATACAGCAGGTCTGCCCCGGATCCATCAGAATGCATTACGACATCCTGTATCCCTCCGGGGGCGTCGCTCACCTTCAGTACAAACGCCCCCGCGCCATCACCGAACAGGATACAGGTGCTGCGATCCTGCCAGTCCATAATGCGGCTGAGAGTCTCCGTACCAATGATGAGCGCAGTATTGACTCCGCCCGCCTTGATCTGTGCGGATGCCAGGCCAAGGGCATAGATGAAACCGGTACAGGCCGCCACAATATCGAATGCCCCGGCGTTGGTCGCCCCCAGCTTGTCCTGGATCAGACAGGCTGTGGAGGGGAAATAGTAGTAAGGCGTTGATGTCGCCACGATGATCAGTTCGATCTCATCGGGCAGCATATCCGCCTTCGCCAGCGCCTGCT
>JADZAD010000248.1 GCA_020852775.1 Anaerolineae bacterium | reverse complement strand
GAGGATTGGTGCACCAGTTGTGGCATCTGTGCCAAGGTCTGCCCGCCCCAGTGCATCTGGATCGTGCGGAGCAACGACCCGGAGACGGGCCGCCCGGTGCCGGCGCCCGCCGCCTTCTTCATCGACATCGATATCTGTATGAACTGTGGTTTCTGTGCCGAGTACTGCCCGTTTGATGCGATTAAGATGGATCACAACTACGAGATGTCCAGCTACGACCGCACGACGGCACATATCCATGACAAGCCTCGCCTGCAGAAGCCTGTCAGCTACTGGCAGACGATCGCACCCAGCCGCGCCGAGCAGGAGCGTCTGGCACGTGAGGCGAAGGAAGCAGCCAAGGCGATTGCCAAAAAGCGGTGAGGTGCCCTGGCTGGACGGCGATGACTGTCTCGAAGGCCGCTCGCAGGATGAGCGGCCTTTTTCACCCTGACATGCCCGTGGTCATACAGGTTGCATGATGTATCAAGGTGATGCCGAAATCCTCTTTCCGGCGCGGGTAATCCCCCTGCTGCGTCATCTGCGCGGTGCGGAGTGGCAGCAGCTTGTCGATGAGGTGACCAGGCTGCCGCAGGACAGCCTGGGTGTGCAGGCCTTCACCCTGATGATGATCCGTCTTGATGGTTGCCTGACCTGCCACGCAGACAGTTACCGGGCAATGCGCGGCTGTACGCTGTGTGCCCAGCAGGCGGTGGCACGTTTCAAAGGGAGCGATCACGACCTGATCCTGGCCTACGAGGCAGCCCGCGCTGATATGTCCGCGTGGCAGCAGACTGGCGCTGTCCCACCCGGTGAGCAGCCGCCCCCCGAGGAAGAATAACGATAGCTATACCAGAGAGAGAAACCGAATGCCTGATTCAGAACAGATGAAATCACATGTGCTGGCTGCCTGTTCTCATATTGTTGAGCCGGAGACCGGCGACGATGTGCTGTCACTGGGCCTGGTACGTGATGTGACGATAGCTGGTGGTACGGCACGCCTGACGTTGCGCCTGCCTGTGCCTGTGTATGATCACGCGGAAGTGCTTGAGCATGCTATCCGGCAGGCCATACTGGCTGTGCCGGGTATGTCGGCGGCTGCGATCGATGTTGTGCGGGATGTCCCGCCGAACAGCCGTATCCAGAGCCAGTTGAACATGCCGGTCAAGCACCTTGTGGCTGTCAGCAGCGGCAAGGGTGGGGTTGGTAAGAGCACCATCTCGGTGAACCTCGCCGTGGCGCTGGCGCAGTGCGGCCTTTCGGTCGGCCTGATGGATGCCGATATCCTCGGCCCGAATATCCCGATGATGATGGGCGTATCCAGCCTTCCCAGCCCGGCGAGCCAGCGGTTGATCCCCGCTGAGGCCTTCGGTGTCAAAGTGATGAGCATGGGCTTCCTGGTTGATCCCAACAAGCCCATGATCTGGCGCGGGCCGATGGTTCACGCCGCGATCCGTCAGTTCTTTACTGACGTTGACTGGGGAGTGCTTGACTACATCATCATCGATCTGCCTCCTGGAACGGGCGATGCCCAGTTGACGCTGGCCCAGTCGGTGCCGCTCAGCGGTGCGGTGGTTGTCACCCAGCCGCAGAATGTCGCGGTTGGCGACGCGCTGCGCGGGCTGGAGATGTTCAGACAGGTCAACGTGCCGATTCTGGGTGTGGTCGAGAATATGTCCGGGGAATTCTTTGGCTCAGGTGGCGGCCTGAAACTGGCACAGGCCAGTGGCGCCGCCTTCCTGGGCAGCATCCCTCTCGATCCTGAGGTGCGCCGGGGTGGCGATTCCGGTGCGCCAGCAGTAGCGGCACATGCGGAATCACCCGCGGCACGCGCGCTGGTACAGGCAGCTCTCCGTGTGGCCGCCCGTGTGAACCAGATGATGCTGGATGGGGCCGGAAGCGCGCCCACTATTACGATCCAGTAGCTATCTGCTGCGTCCTCAGACAAGAGCTACCGGGCACATGGGATACCCCATGTGCCCGTATGTTTCCTCCCCCTTGTCATAACAAAGACACTCATCTACACTATTGGATACCCTGTGGGTGGGCTTTGTCGGGTTATGGTCTGCCTGCTCACCCCCGGTTGTCGTCCTTGCCTTTTAGCCCCGGTCGCCCGTGCCTGGCATGTGTGCCTCCGTGTGGTTTGCAGTGGAGAATTGAATATGGCTTTAGCGGCACAACAGGCTGTTGCCGGTGTGCGGTTTACCCGTGTTGGCAGGCTCTACCAGTTCGACGTTACCGCTTACCCGGAGCTTGGCCCCGGTGATTATGTCGTCGTTGAGACAACCCGCGGGCGGCAGTTGGGGCAGATCATCGGGATGCTCTCTGCGGAAAAGGTTGATCGGAACGAGGTAAAGTCTATCCGCGGCCCCGCGACAGCCCGCGATCTGATGATGAAGAAGCTCTACGAGGCCAAAGAACTCGAAACACTGATCCGCGTGCGGGAAGTCGCCTCAAAGATGGCGCTGCCCGCGTCCGACATCAAGTTTGTCAAGGTTTCCTACAACTACGATGGCAGTACGATGGCTGTCCTCTTCACCAGCGAGGAACTGGTCGATCTCGGCCACCTGCGCCGCCGGCTGCAAAGCGAGTTCAACGCCCGTATCGATATGCGCCGCATCGGTGCGCGAGATGCCGCCAAACTGCTGGGCGAATACGGTGCGTGCGGCAGCCCACGCTGCTGCTCGACCCATCTGACCGAGTTCAGCCCGGTTTCAATCAAGATGGCCAAGTCACAGGGTATTTCGCTCAATCCCTCTGAGATCACCGGGATGTGCGGGCGTCTGCGCTGCTGCCTGGTTTATGAGTACGAGCAGTACGTCGAGGCGATCCGGCACCTGCCCCGCAAGGGCAAAGTAATTGGAACCCCGCACGGCGAGGGGCGCGTAATTGATGTCAACCCGCTGCGGGATTCCGTCACCGTGGTGATTGAGGATACACGCCATGAGGTAACCCGGGAGGAGATTGAGCATCTCGATGAACTGCGGGCTTTGCAGGCGAAGGCGTCTGCAGGGTGCAGCAAGGAAGGTCAGGCAGGCCCATGTGAATGCGGGGCGCGGGTACGGAGCGGCACTCCGTCACAGACAGCCCCTTCAGAAAGCCTCGAACCACCTGTCAGTGCTATGCCGTCAACGCTCTCTGCCCGGCCTGAGCGCCAGGGCCCTGCCGGAACTGAACCCGCCGGGGGGCGCCCCCCGCGTGAGCGTCGTCATGAAGACCACCGCGCCCGTGAACCTCGCCCTGAGGCCTCTCCGCGTGAAGCCCCCTCCGTCAGCACGCCTTCTGAGGAAGGCCAGACGGAACAGGCGCGTGGGCCGCGCCGTCGCCGCCGCCGCTGGGGACGTGGGAAGCCGCGTACCGGGTCACCAAATCCGCAGTAAAACAGACAGAGAGGGGCAGGCAGCCAGCCTGCCCCTCTCTGTTACGAGTCTTTGCGTACCGCGCAGTCGGGCATTAGACTCAAGGTGCTTGGCCTACCAGGGGGTTCCCATCATGATCGACTTCTACCAGAGAGCCCGTGATCTGCATGGCGAGATGCAGGCAATGCGTAACGATCTGCATCGCCACCCTGAACTGGCATTTGAGGAAATCCGAACCAGCGGTATCGTT
>JADZAD010000247.1 GCA_020852775.1 Anaerolineae bacterium | reverse complement strand
TGGCTGCGCGGTGAGATCGTCCCGCTCAAGGAGATCATGGACGAGGCACTCAAGCGCTGCCCGACGATTCAGAGCGTCGTGGTGGTGCGCCGCACCGGGCAGGATGTCCATATGGTGCCGGGCCGTGACATGTGGTACCACGACCTGCTCAAGCTGCCGATCGCCAGCCCGGACTGCGACACAGAGGTCATGGATGCGGAAGACCCGCTGTTCATCCTCTATACTTCTGGCACGACCGGTAAACCCAAGGCGATCCTGCACACGCATGGTGGCTACATGGTCGGCACCGCCACCACGATGAACTGGGTATTTGATCTCAAGGATACGGACACTTACTGGTGTGCCGCCGACCCCGGCTGGATCACCGGGCACAGCTATATCGTCTACGCACCGCTGATCAACGGGGCGACCAGTGTGCTTTACGAAGGGGCGCCGACACATCCCTTCCCCGATCGCTGGTGGAAGATCGTCGAGGAATACGGCGTATCGATTCTCTACACCGCACCGACCGCGATCCGCGGCCTGATGCGCTTCGGCGAGTCCTGGCCCGAACGCCATAACCTGTCCGGCCTGCGCCTGCTCGGTTCCGTCGGTGAGCCGATCAACCCGGAGGCATGGCGCTGGTATCACAACGTGATCGGCAAGGGTAACTGCCCGATAATGGATACATGGTGGCAGACGGAAACCGGCAACTTCATGGCGACGCCGCTCCCGGTCACGCCGCTCAAGCCCGGTTCAGCGACCCGCCCCTTCCCCGGCGTGGTGATGGAAGTCGTGGATGAGGACGGCCACCCGGTCCCGGCGAACGAGGAGGGTTTCCTGGTGATCAAGACGCCCTGGCCGGCAATGATGCGGACGCTCTACAAGGATGATGCACGCTTTGTGGAGCAGTACTGGAGCCGCTTCCCCGGCGTATACCTCACCGGGGACTCCGCCCGCATGGACGAGGACGGCTATCTGTGGGTGATTGGCCGCGTAGACGACGTGATCAAGGTCAGCGGCTACCGCCTGGGCACCGCCGAGGTCGAGTCGGCGCTGGTCAGCCACCCCGCGGTGGCCGAGTCGGCGGTGATCGGGGTGCCGGACGAACTGCGCGGCAACATCATCAAGGCCTACTGCATCCTGCGGCAGGGGCGCGAAGGCTCACCGCAGCTTGAGGAGGAACTGAAGGAGCATGTCGGGCACGAAATGGGGCCGATCGCCAAGCCAACCACCATCGAGTTCCTGCCCAGCCTGCCCAAGACGCGCTCCGGGAAGATCATGCGCCGGGTGCTACGTGCCCGCGCGATGGGCCTGCCTGAAGGCGACCTGAGCACACTCGAGGAATAAACCGTTGACATCGCCCCGGCGGGGGCGTATACTTCTGCCGATATGACACACATGACTGCCCGCGCCCATCATCATCACCATGTAAGCCTCACCCTGATACCCGGTGGTGGTTAGCGCGTGCTGTCTGCAGCAACCTCGTTGAACTCAGAAAACCCCCCGCCGGACGGGGGGTTTTGTTTTGTGGTGAGCATCAGCCTCACAGGAAGGTAAACCCATGGGACGCTCGTCAACAACCGTGCGCCTCGCGCTGCCCAGCAAGGGGCGCATGGAGGAAGAAACGATCCAGATGCTGGCGGACTGCGGCCTGCGCGTGAACAAGACCAACCCCCGCCAGTACAGCGCCCACATTCCCTCGATGCCGGACGTGCTGGTGCTCTTTCAACGGGCGCGTGATGTGGCCCGCAGTATCTCCACGGGCGACATCGACCTCGGTATCACCGGTTATGACACGGTCATTGACGGGCTCAACGGTGATCTGAGCCGGATCGTCGTGATCCATGATGAGCTTGGGTATGGAGAATGTGAACTCGTCGTCGCCGTGCCGGAAGCCTGGGACACGGTGCGTGACGTTGCCTCACTGGATGCCTACGCGCAGTCCGTCGGCGGGCTGCGTGTGGCGACCAAGCACACCAACGCCGTCGAACAGTTCTTCAGGGCACATGGCGCGACGCATCTGCGGCTGGTCAGTGCCGATGGTGCCCTCGAAGCGGCCCCGGAGATCGGCTACGCGGACATGATCGCCGACATCACCTCGACCGGCACGACGCTGCGTGATAACCACCTCAAGCCGCTGGATGACGGCACGATCCTGCGTTCTGAAGCGGTGTTCATCGGCAACCGCGAGGCGCTGGCGGAGCGTGACGACGTGCTGGCGGTGGCCCGCCAGTTGCTGGAGTTCTTCGAGGCGCACCTGCGTGCCCAGGCTGAATACCTCGTGATCGCCAATATGCGCGGCGCGACCGGCGAAGAGGTCGCCGCACAGTTGTTCGCGCAGCCCAGCCTGAGCGGCCTGCAGGGCCCGACCATCGCACCGGTTTATACCCGTGAGAATGGCTCCGCGGGCTGGTGGTCGGTCAGCATGGTCGTGCCCGCGGGTGATCTCTATCCGGCGATCAACCAGCTCCGCGCGATCGGCGGGAGCGGCGTGATCGTCACCCCGGCCATCTACATCTTCGAGGAGCGTCCCCTCCGTTACCAGCGCCTGCTGGAAACGCTCGGCAAGGCAGAAGATGAAAAGGTGAACTCATGACCGGCATGCTCAGAAGCTACACGCGGGAAGAAGCGGAGCGCACGATCCTGAAGCGCGTCCCGCTGGATGAATTCGACGTGACGCCGGGTGTGCTGCAAAGCATCGAGCAGTTATTCGGCGAAGCCCTCCGCCCGGAACAGGCTGTGCGCCGCGTGATCGCTGACATCCGTGAGCGCGGAGATGCCGCCGTGAAGTACTGGATGAAAGTGATTGATCGTGTCGATCTGCAGGTGCTGGAGGTGCCGGACGCGGAGTTCGAGCGGGCGCTGGAGATCACCTCGCCGGAGGTCATTGCCGCCATGCGGCTGGCCGCCGAGCGTATTGAGGCTTTCCACCGCCGCCAGCCGCTGACCTCGTGGTTCCACCCCACCCCCGAGGGCGTCCTCGGACAGATCGTCCGTCCGATCCGGCGGGTCGGCGTGTACGTGCCGGGTGGCACTGCCCCGCTGCCATCGTCGTTGCTGATGTCAGTGATCCCGGCGAAGGTCGCGGGCGTGCAGGAGATCGTCGTCGCCACGCCGCCGGGTAAGGACGGCAAGGTCGCCCCGGTGACGCTCGCCGCGGCGCGTATCGCCGGGATCGAGACGGTCTACCAGCTTGGGGGTGCACAGGCGATCGCCACGCTGGCCTACGGCACGGAGAGCGTCCGCCCGGTCGATAAGATCGTCGGGCCAGGCAATCTGTTCGTGACGCTCGCCAAGCGGCAGGTCTACGGCGCGGTGGGCATCGACGGCCTGCTGGGGCCGACGGAGACGATGGTGATCGCGGACGAGGACGCCGACCCGGCCTTTGTCGCCGCGGACATGCTTGCGCAGGCCGAGCACGATATGCTGGCCTCAGCGATCCTCGTCACGACCAGCGCGAAGCTGGCGGAGGCCGTCAGCATGGAAGTGGCCCGACAGATCGAGGCCCTGGAACGCGCTGAGATCGCCGTGACCTCGTTGCAGCACCGGGGCGGGGCTGTGCTGGTCGGGTCACTGGAGGAGGCCTTTGAGGTGGCCAACACCTACGCCGTTGAGCACCTGTGCCTCTCGCTGCGGGATCCGCTGGCGTGGCTGGGCAAGGTGCAGAGCGCCGGGGCGATCTTCCTCGGTGAGCACTCATTCGAGGTGCTGGGCGATTACGTCGCCGGGCCGAGCCACAGCCTGCCCACCAGCGGTACGGCCCGCTTCGCCTCCGGGCTTAACGTGCTGGACTTCGTCAAGTGGAGCGCCGTGATCGGTCTTGAGCCGGAGGCCGCCGCCCGCCTGAGCGAACCTGCCGCGCTGATCGCTCGCTCGGAGAACCTGACCGGCCACGCGGCCTCAGCAGAATACCGGAGGCGCACATGACAGGTTCTGGAGCTGACTACAGCGGCCTGTTGCGCCCGGAGATCGCGGGGCTGGAGGCCTACACGCCGATCCTGCCGTTCGAGATCGTGAGTGAGCAACTGGGCCGCCCGGCCAGCGCAATCCTCAAGCTGGACGCGAACGAGAACCCGTTCGGCCCGTCTCCGCGGGCGCTGCAGGCACTGGCGGAATTGGGGACGACTGCCTCGATCTACCCGGACCCGGAATACCGCCGCCTGCGTGAGGGCCTGGCGGGTTACACGGGTGTCGAGGCGAAATACATCATGGTCGGCGCAGGCGCGGACGAGCTGATCGACCTGATCATGCGCCTGTTCCTCTCTGCCGGGGAGCGCATCATCAACTGTCCGCCGACCTTTCTGATGTACGCTTTTGACGCCTCGCTGGCCGGGGCGCATACGATCGACGTGCTGCGCCGGGCCGATTTCTCGATCGACCTCCCGGGTATCGAGCAGGCAGTGGCGCAGCACCACCCGAAGATTGTCTTCCTGACCTCGCCTAACAACCCGGATGGCAGCCTGATTGCGCGTGAAGACCTGCTGCGCCTGCTCGATCTGCCGGTGATGATCGTGCTGGATGAGGCCTATTATGAATTCAGCGGCGCCGAAAGCAGCGTCGGGCTGGTGCCGCAGCATCCGAACCTGATCGTGCTGCGTACCTTCAGCAAATGGGCGGGGCTGGCGGGGATGCGTATCGGCTACGGTGTCTTCCCGGAGTGGGTGATGGCGCACCTGTGGAAGCTCAAACAGCCGTACAACGTCAGCGTGGCCGCAGACATGGCAGCCCGCGCGTCGCTGGAAGACCTGACGCTGCTGCGTGAGCGGGTGCAGGGGCTGATTCAGGAGCGCGAGCGGCTGGCGCAGGGCGTTGCTGCGATCCCATACCTCGAAGAACTGCCCAGCGCGGCGAACTTCATCCTGTGCAGGGTGTTGAAGGGAAGCGCAGCGGCGCTCCGGCAGCGGCTGGCGCGGGATTATGGCATCCTGATCCGCCATTACAACAAGCCGGGCCTGCAGGACTATATTCGTATCAGCATCGGGGTGCCCGGCCAGACGGAACGGCTGCTCGATGCATTGCGCGAGATCGAGAGGGGACTATGACACGCCAGGCGACGATCGCACGCAAGACCTCCGAGACTGATATTCAACTCTCGCTCGTGCTCGATGGCAGTGGCAGGACGGACATCTCGACCGGCATCGGCTTCTATGACCACATGCTGACAGCCTTCGCCGTGCACGGCCTGTTTGACCTCTCAATCCATGCGGTGGGCGATCTGCACATCGACGCGCACCACACGATTGAGGACGTGGCGATTGTGCTCGGGCAGGCACTCGGGCAGGCGCTCGGCGACCGCCGGGGAATCAGCCGGATGGGCTACGCCTACGTGCCGATGGATGAGACGCTGGCGCGGGTGGTGGTTGACCTGAGCGGGCGGCCTTACGCGGTGGTGCGGGCCAGCTTCGATACACCCACGATGGGGGGGATGCCGACCTCGCTCGTGGCGCACGTGATGGAGTCGATCGCCTTTAACGGGCGGCTCAACCTGCACGCAGAGGTGTTCTACGGCGCGGATGACCACCATAAGGCGGAGGCGCTCTTCAAGGCACTGGGCCGGGCGCTGGACGCCGCAATGCTGATCGACCCGCGTCGGGGCGGCGTCCCCAGCACCAAGGGTACGCTAACAGACTGAGCGGCAGGAGAAACAAGACGTGATCGCCATTGTGGACTACGGCGCGGGCAACCTGCGCAGCGTGAATAACGCCTTTGTGCACCTCGGGGCGCGGGTGAAGACTGTCAGCCACCCGGAAGAACTCGCTGGAGCGGAGAAGATTGTCCTGCCCGGCGTCGGGGCGTTCGGGGCGGGGATGGCCGCCCTGCGTGAAAAGGGTTTCGAGGAACCGATCAAGGACGCGGTACGCGCCGGTGTGCCGCTGCTGGGCATCTGCCTTGGGCTGCAATACCTGTTCGAGAGCAGCGACGAGATGGGCATCCACACCGGGCTGGGATTGCTTCCGGGCCGGGTGACGCGCTTCCCGGCGGCGGGGCCGAAGGTACCGCACATCGGCTGGAACCAGTTGATCCAGCGTGACGGGCATCCGCTGCTGGCTGGGGTGCCGGATCGGGCCTACGCCTATTTCGTGCACTCATACTACGTCGAGCCAGCGGACACAGCGGATGTCATCGCCACGTCCGAGTATGGCATCGCTTTCACCGCGGTGGCGGGGCGGGATAACGTCTTTGGTATCCAGTGCCACCCGGAGAAGAGCCAGGCGGTGGGGCTGCGTATCCTGAAGAACTTCATCGAGATGAAATGAGGCAAACGCCTGTGAACATGATTGAGCATCTCTTCGCGGTCATCCGGGACCGCCAGCAGAACCCGCAGCCGGGGTCGTACACGAACAAGCTGTTCGAGGCCGGAGAAGACCGGATTGTGCAGAAGGTTGGTGAGGAGGCCGTCGAGGTGGTGATCGCGGCCAAAGGACAGGGGCATGAGCGGCTGGTCAGCGAACTGGCCGATCTTACTTATCACTGCCTCGTGCTGATGGCCTACAAAGGCGTCAGCCTCGAGGAGGTTGCAGCGGAGCTGGAAAGGCGGCACAAACCATCATGACTATGCGGAGAGCCTTGATCAGTGTATCGGATAAGGCCGGGTTGGTAGAGTTCGCGCGCGGCCTGAGCGCCGCCGGGGTCGAGCTAATCGCCAGTGGCGGGACGGCCTCATCCCTGAGTGAAGCAGGCATCCCGGTGCGTACCGTCGAAGACCTCACCGGCCTGCCGGGTGTGCTCGGTGGGCGTGTCAAGACGCTGCATCCGGCGATCTTCGGCGGCATCCTCGCACGGGAGGACAATCCGGACGACCGGGCGACGGTTGCCGCACAGGGCTGGGACTGGATCGACCTGGTGGTCTGCAACCTGTACCCGTTCGTCCAGACGGTGTCGCGCCCGGACGTGACGCTGGAGCAGGCGATTGAGAATATCGACATCGGCGGGCCATCATTGATCCGTGCTGCGGCCAAGAACCATGACCGGGTGGCGGTGATCACCAGCGTTGAGGATTACGCCCCGGTGCTGGCGGAGGTACAGCAGTCAGGGGACACCTCCCAGGAGACCCGCCGGCGTCTGGCGCTGCGGGCTTTCGCGCATACCGCCGCCTACGACAGCGCAATCACCGCGTATCTGTCCGGGCTGGCGGGTGATGACCTGCCCGAAACCCTACCCGTGACCCTGCCACGCAGCATCTCCCTGCGCTATGGCGAGAATCCTCATCAGCAGGCCGCACTCTATGCTTCACCGGGGATGGGTCCGCTGGGTGGTGAACTGCTGCAGGGCAAGGAGTTGTCTTACAACAACCTGCTCGATCTGGACGCCGCCTGGGCCGCGGCGTCGGACTTCTCCGAACCGGCGGTGGTGATCGTTAAGCACCTCGGCCCGTGCGGCATTGCCACCGGGGATACCCTCGCCGGGGCGTTTGGCGCGGCACTGGCCTCCGACCCCATCTCAGCCTTCGGCGGCGTGATCGCGGTCAACCGCCCGGTCGATGAGGCCTTTGTCGAGGCGCTGGGCAGCCTGTTCGTCGAGGCGATCGCCGCGCCGGGGTTCAGCGCCGGGGCGGTTGAGCGGCTGGCCGCGGTAAAGAAGAACTGCCGCCTGCTGCGGATGGGAGCGCTTGCCCCTGCCCGTATAACCTTCCGTAGCGTGCGCGGCGGCGTGCTGGCGCAAACGGTCGATCACGCTAGTGAAGATGCTTTCACCGTGGTCAGTAAGCGCCAGCCTACTCCGCAGGAACTGAAGGCGCTGCGCTTTGCCTGGCAGGCGGTAAAGTTTGCTAAGAGCAACGCGATCGTCTTCGCGGTGGAGGGCGCCACGGTGGGTATCGGCGGCGGCCTGCCCAGCCGGGTGGATTCCGTGCGGCTGGCAGCAGAGAAGGCCGGGGAGCGTGCGCGTGGCGCGGTACTGGCCTCGGATGCGTTCTTTCCCTTCCCGGACGGGCCACAGCTTGCGCTGGAAGCCGGGGTGACGGCGATTGTCCAGCCGGGCGGATCAGTGCGCGATGAACAGGTAATCGAGGCGGTGGATGCCGCCAGCGCGGCGATGGTCTTTACCGGGGTGCGCCACTTCCGGCATTAAGCGCCGGAAAGCAGAGAAGAGAGCAGCAGGGGGCCTCAGCGCCCCCTGTTCTGTTGATCCTCAGGTGAGGTGCGGGTCGTACAGAGCCTTGACGACAAATACAATCCCAAAGAGCACCAGCGCGATAATCAGCCAGGGCACCGGGATGATTTCACCGAGCAAGGAGTTGAAGATGCCAGCCAGCCCAAAGGCGATGAGCAGGATAGCGACGGTGTAGCTCAACCAGCCCGCGCGCCAATCTGGCTGCAGGTCCTGAAAGAGCGCGGAGCCGAAGAGGATCAGGCCGGGCACGAAGATGATCAGCGAGGGGAGTCTTTCCTTGTACACCACCCAGCACAGCACCCCCGCAATCAGCGCCAGCCCGATAGTGAGCAGCTCAAAACGCAGCTCAACTTCTGGTTTGTTCCCTCTCAGCATCGTTTCCCCTCCCTCTTCAGCATCAGAAGACAGTATAGCACAGGCGCGGACGCAGAGGTGAAGCGAATCAATCGGGCGGCCTTGCAGGGCCGCCCGGGTAACTGTGTCAGAGGGCAATACAATACGCTTACGAATAGGCGAGCATACGTGGCGTGGCGGGCATGCGGCGGCGCATACGCATCGAGCAGAGTGAGGCCTTCACATCTTCAAGGCAGGCATAGTAGAGCGTGAGCAGACGGTTATCGTCGCCGGCCATGCGCTCCAGTGCATCGGCGTTGCAGGCCGGACAGAATGCATCGGCAAATTGGGCGCCCCCGGTTTCATGAAGGACACGGCGCAGTGTCAGGGTCAGGGCCATCACCTGGGGGTCGGTGCGGGGCAGGACACGGAGCGTATTGATCAGGTCTCCCCAGCGCTCGCCGCTGCGATAAGTGGAATACTGCTGAGGAGGAGCAACGTAGAATGACTGTTTGAGAAGCGCCATGCGGGTTTATCCTGTCTCAGATCGATGCAGTATGTACATCTGTTCTAATTATCGCCGACCCTGGCCTGGCAATCAATGTAATTACAGCTAGGAAATAGTTACAGAAACGTTTGTTGCATGGTGTGATGGCTCGATTGTGCAGGCAGGACTTGTATCCTGTGGAACCCTGTAAGACCTCACGCTACACTTTAAGTGGTCTGAGGTCACTGGAAAATGCGGTGAGGAGGGTAGAACAGATGATGGAAGACGGCGAG
>JADZAD010000246.1 GCA_020852775.1 Anaerolineae bacterium | reverse complement strand
GCCCAACGGTTACGCGCACCTCGCGGACGTTGCCATCTATTTCGCCGCCTTTGCTTTTGGCCCGTGGGTCGGGCTGGTCGCCGGGGGGCTGGGCACGGCACTGGCAGATGTCGTCGGTGGCTACGCGCAGTGGGCGCCGATCACGCTGATCGTCCACGGCCTGAAGGGGTTCGTCGTGGGCTGGATTGTGCTCAATAACAAGTCACTGGCGCGGGTGGTGCTGGCGGTGCTGGCTGGGATTGCCATCCTGGTTGCCGGTTATCTGATCGGCGGCACGATCCTGCTGACCTTCCCGGTAGCGGTCGCCGAGATCGTTCCGCATCTCTTTCAGGGTGCGGTAGGTATCCTCGGCGTGATCGTGTATTTCGCGGTGCTGCGGGCCTATCCTCGCCTGAACCAGCTTGTATCCGGCTGAGTGCCGGCTGATGTTGCCCGTTTGCCTCTGAGAAGCTCTCCCGGCGGATGCGTCCTGCCGGGAGAGTTCATGAGAACACCCCGATGATCCACGTCCGTGACCTGTGCTATACCTACCCGCCGACGCCCCCCGCGACCCTGTCCGTGCTTGCTCTTGACGGCCTGAACCTGGACGTGGCACCCGGCGCCTGCCTGGCGATCACCGGGCCGAACAGCAGCGGCAGGACGACGCTCTGCCTCGCCCTGGCGGGCCTTGCCCCGCGCCTTACGGCGGGCACTGTCAGCGGAACGATTCTTGTCGATGGGCACGATGTCCAGAGCGTGCCGCCGGGCTCACTCGCTGATCGGATCGGGCTGGTATTGCAGGACCCGGCGGGGCAGCTTTTCACTCAGAGCGTGGTCGATGAAGTCGCGTGGGGGCTGGAGAACCTTGGCCTGTCGCCTGCTGAAATGCCCGCCCGCATCGACTGGGCGCTGGGGCTGGCCGGGCTCTCCGGTGTCCCGCTTGATCAGCCGCCGCAGACACTCTCCGGTGGGCAGCAGAAGCGGCTTGCGCTGGCGGCTGCGCTGGCGCTGGAGCCACACGTCCTGATCCTTGATGAACCCTCCGCCGGGCTGGCCCCGGCAGCGCGCACCGAGATGGTCGCGGTGCTGCGTGCCCTGCGTGAGAGCCACCGGCTGACGATCGTCTTCACTGAAAGCGACCCGGAAATCGTCACCGCCCTGGCGGATGAGGTGCTGGTGCTGACCGCGGGGCATGGTACAGGGGCTGGCAATCCGGCAGAGGTGTATGCCTCTGCAGTGGAACAGGCGGGCCTGCGGCTGCCCCCGGCAGCTCGCTTCGCCGCAGAGGTTCGTGCAGCAGGCGGCCCGGAACTACACGCCCTGACGGTTGAGCAGGCAGTGGAGGCCGCGTCCTCTTATCCGATCGTCGTCAGGCCATCACCCGTCCAGGCCGCTGTCTCGCCATCACGCCCCGCGGCGCGGGAAGCGGTGAAGATCGATGACGTGCACTTCGCCTATCATCCGGATTACCCTGTCCTGCGTGGCCTGACGCTGGCAATCCCACAGGGGCAGTTTGCCACGCTGACTGGCGATAATGGCGCGGGCAAAACCACGCTCGCCCGGCATCTCGTCGGCCTGCTGCGCCCGCAGAAGGGGATAATCCGGCTGATGGGTGAGGAGACTCGCAGGATGTCCACCGGGGAAATGGCTCGCAGGGTTGGGCTGGCCTTTCAGAATCCGGAGAACCAGATTTTCAGCCCGACTGTCCGCGAGGAGGTGGCGTTCGGGCCGCGCAACCTCGGCCTGAGCGGAACGGCACTGGATGACACGGTGAGAGCGGCACTGGCAGCGTTCGGGCTGCATGACTTCGCCGAGCACCCCCCGGCGGCATTGACGTTCAGCACACGGCGTCTGGTGGCGCTGGCGGGGATCGCGGCGATGGACACCCCGGTGATCGTCCTCGACGAGCCAACGGTCGGACTGGATGCTCATGGGCAGGAAGCGGTGCTGAACTGGCTGGAACAGCGCCATGCGGCAGGTGCTACTATCCTGCTGATTACGCATGATATGGAACTGGCCGCCTCCCATGCGGAGCGCATGATCGTGCTGCTCGACGGGCAGATCGCCGCAGACGGCACACCGGGTGAGGTGTTCGGGCATAGGGATATGCTTCGGCAGGCCGGGCTGGAAGCGCCATTCGCCTGTCGGTTCGCGGAGATGCTCGCGGAGCCGGCGTTGATTGCCGACCTCACCCCGCGGGGTACGGCCCAGGCCTGGCTGCAGGCAATCGCCTGGAAGCGGTGAACGTATGAGCGCAGTAACAGCAGGATTTTACCAGCCGGGCAATTCGTGGCTGTACCGGCTCGATCCGCGCACCCGGCTGCTGGCGGCGGTGGTGGTGGTTAGTGTCTGCCTCCTGCTACCGCGCATCAGCCTGCTGGCCGGGACGATCCTGCTGGCACACCTTATCCTGCTGGCGGGGGGTATCCGCTGGCGGGTGCTGCTGGAGACGTGGATCAGGCTGGCCCCGCTGCTGCTGCTGATCCTGCTGCTCCAGCCGCTCTTCTCTCCGCCCGGTGGCATCGAATACGCGCGGTTTGGCCCACTGCGGATTACGCAGTGGGGGTTGCTCAACGGGCTGCGTTACGCGCTGCGGCTGGCGGCGGTCGCCTTCGTCATGCTCGTCCCGGTGCTGACTACCCCGATCAACCACCTGGTGCGTGCCTTCGAGAAGCTCGGCCTGCCCTACACATGGGGCCTGACAATCGGGCTGGCGCTGCGCTACCTCGGCGCGATTGGCGACCTCTACAGCGGCATCGCCCAGGCCCAGCAGGCGCGTGGCTGGGATCCGTCCGGTGGGCACGGGCCAATTCAGCGAGCACAGATGCTTGTCCCGACACTGGTTGCCGTCATCATCGCCACCCTGCGTCTGAGCGAGGCGCTGGCGCTGGGGCTTTCAGCCCGTGGCATGACCCTGGATCGACCGCGAACCCATCGGGAGGATATCCGTTTTGGCTGGATCGATGGTGTGGCGCTGGGGGCTGTACTGGCGCTCGCGGTGCTGATCGTGTGGCTGATGGGCTGATCCCCCGGTTGAGCCATTCCCCGAAACCCGGTAACATGATCATATGTCCACCGAACCGGGATGGGATGCCTCCGAATGAAACAACTGCTTATTGCCCTGCTGATCCCTGTCCTGCTGACAGCCTGCGGCACTGCCACCCCCGCCTCGACACCTGAGCCGGCGGGGACTGATGACAGCCTGTCCATACCCACGGTTAGGACCACCCCTGTCGCGACCTTCACACCGGTGCCGCCGCCCACGGAGACGCCCCTGCCGACGCCTTCCGCGCAGGTGATTACCCCAGATAACCTGAACCTGCTGCGGGCTGTACGCGACCTGGGCCGCCATCCGATGGCGATCTACGGTGTAGCCGTCTCAGCGGATGCTCAACTTGTCGCGTCAGCCTCAGCGGATGGGCGTGTGCGGGTCTTTGACACCGTAACCGGGGCGCAGTTGTACGAACTGGCCGCGCACGAGGACATCGCTTATGCAGTAGCCTTCTCGCCCGATGCCTCGCGGCTGGCCTCCGGTGGGCGTGACAGAACGGTGCAACTCTGGCAGCCGCTCAGCGGAGAGCGAATTATCGGCATCCGCACCCCCGGTGAGGACTTCAGGGTCGCCTTCTCACCGGAGGGCTCGCGCTTCGCAGCGACAGGCTACTACAGCGCGATTGGCGAGGTCTGGGATGCCGAGACGGGGGGATCGCTCTTTACGCTGGAGGGCCACGAGACACGCCTGCGCGCAGTCGCATGGGATCCACAGGGCCGCTACCTGGCGACCAGCGACCAGAACGGCGTCATCCTGATCCGTGACGCGGCCGACGGCACACCTGTCCACACCATCTATCAGTATGTGGGCGAGCCGATATCGCTGGCGTTTTCGCCTGATGGGGTGCTGCTGGCAGTGGGTACAACACGCGGCAACCTGACGACCTGGGATGTCGAGACCCAGGAACTGGTGCAGACGTGGTTCCCGCACGCTGGTGAGGTCTGGGGCCTGGCCTGGGCACCGAACGGGAAGATGCTGATCTCCTCCGGGGCGGATGGCGCGGTGCGCTTCTGGGACCCGGATACGAAGGAGCGGCTCCGCAGTATCACCGACCATCGCAGCCCGGTGCGTGGCCTGGCGATCTCGCTGGATGGCACGGCGATCGTTTCCGGGGGTGACGACAGGCGGGTGATGCTCTGGCGTGTCGAGTAGCGGGCCAGGGTCCGTGTTACTGATGTACTGATTTCTCACGAAAAACAACCTGATACTATAATCAGCACAGGGCCAGCGGGCAGGATGCGTATGGCATATCCGTCCGCTGCCGGTATGAGAGGCTGCTGTGGCTGAGGAAAAAGACACGGTCTATCTGGTCGATGCGAACGATGATGAGCGTAACCTCCTTGCGGAGATGGCGCTTGAGCCGTTCGGGTACGTGGTAAGGACGGCCGCGGAGGGGAATGCCGGCCTCTCAATGGTGCTTGAGGGCCGGCCCGATGTGCTGCTGCTCGATCTGCATCCGCGGGGGATGAGTGGCGTTGATGTCCTCGCTGCGCTCAGTGCACAGTCGATCGACATCCCGGTGATTGTGCTGGCGGATGAGGGCGCCGAGAAAGAGGCGCTCAAGGCTTTCCGGCTGGGGGCGCGGGATTACCTTGTCCGCCCGATCCGTGAAGCTGAGATGATCCAGGCGGTTGAGCGCGCACTGAAGGATGTGCGCCTCAAGCGGGAACGTGCCAGCCTGGTGAGTGAAGTACGCCATGCGGATGAGGAAGCCGAGCAGCGCCTCCGTGAGAACAAGACGCTGATGGGCATCGGCAAGTCGGTGACCTCGCTTCATTCGTTGGATGAGATATTCGACCGTGTCGTCCGCGCCGCGATCCAGTTGACGCGGGCAGACGCGGCAGGCCTGATGGTGCGGGATGACCAGGGCCGGCTGCTCCTGCGTGCCGGGCAGAACCTGCCGCGGGAACTGCTTGACCGGGTCGGGCAGCCGGTAGATGATGACCTCGCTGCACTGGTGCTGCGCTCACATGAACCGTACCTCGCCAGCGGGGAAGGGCTGAGGAAGTTCCGCCCGGTGATGTCCGGTGCCAGCGCGGTGATTTATGCGCCGCTCGTGGTGAACGAATCGGCCTTCGGGTTGCTGTGGGTGGGGAACGCCCGCGTGGAGTTCGCCCCCCACATGCGTGATATCATGTCCGCGCTGGCTGACTATGCCGCTATTGCGATCTTCAATGTCCGGCTGGTGGCTGCCGTCCGTGAACGTGCCGTCCCGGCTGTATCACCGCCCGCTCCGGCTGCGCCTGCTTCGGGGCGGGGCGCGGAGGAAGTCGCCCGAACGCTGCGCGGCCCACTCACTGAGCTGATGGCAAACATGAACCGGTGGCGTACCGGGGAACTGGGGCCAATCCCGCCCGGGAACCAGGCCGCGGTGGATGTGATGCACCGTCAACTCAGTGAACTGATCGCTCTGATCGATACTGTAGCGCCGCCTGAACCCGATTCCGTGTGAGCGATTGGCGCGCAATCGGCTGAGAAACGGGATAACGTCGTGGCCGGGGAACGCATTCTCGTTGTTGAGGACAGTCCTCAGATGATGAAGACCCTGGCGGAACTTGTTCTGCCAGCGGAAGGATACGTGATTGAAAAGGCCTGGGATGGTGCCGAGGGTCTGGAGAAGGCGCTGGCGAATCCCCCCGCGCTGATCATCACCGATATGGCAATGCCCCGCATGACCGGGCTGGAAATGGTCGAACGCCTGACCGCGGCGGGCAAACGCATCCCCGTTATTATGATCACCGCCGAAGGCTCCGAGGCAACTGCCGTCCGTGCCCTGCGTGACGGACTGATGGATTACTTCATCAAGCCCTTTGAAATTGATGATCTGCTGGCGGCGATCGAGCGCGTGCTGAGTGCCTCACGGGTAGGGGATATGCCTGTCGGGGTACCTGACCAGGCGGCGCTGAAAGCCGCGAACCTGCTCTTTGATACAGGCAAGTCCGTTGTATCGTCACTGGAACTTGAAGACGTGCTGCTGCGGGTGGTCGAAGGTGCGGTCGAGATGACGGGGGCAGAAGAGGGCTCGCTCATGCTGCTCGACCCGGAAAACGGTGAGCTGTATACCCGCGCGTCCTACCGTGTCGAGGAGGGCTTCCGGCACCTGCGGCTTAAAGTGAGAGACAGCCTTGCCGGGCAGGTCGTCAACACGGGGGAGCCGCTCTTCTTCGGAGGGGAGGGTATCCATAAAGTCAAGACCCACTATCTCGTCCAGAGCCTGATCTATGTGCCGATTAAGCTGCGGGATCAGGTGATCGGGGTACTGGGAGTACATAACCGTGAGACGTCTGCATCGCTCTCGGCGCTCGATATCGCGATGATGTCCACCCTGGCAGATTATGCTGCGATCGCGATCGCGAACTCGCAGTCATTCACACAGAGCGAGCGCGAACGGGCCAAACTCAACCGTATCTTCCAGCAGTCACAGGACCCGATCCTGCTGCTTGACCTCGAAGGCGTTGTCAGCGCCGCCAACCCTGCCGCTGCTGCAGTATTCAGGAGTGCCGCGGCCAGTAGTGATACATTGATCGGCAGGAAGTTCACCGATCTGACTGCCAGCCGCTCGATGCTCGATCTGATTGCACAGGCACGCATCCGCGGCACGGCCAGTGGTGAAACACAGTTAAATGATGAGCGCACGATGAATGTCAACATCGGGCGCGTATCCGGGCTGGGCTATGTGCTGACTATGCAGGATATCAGCCATCTCAAGGCGCTGGACAAGGTCAAGAGTGAGTATGTCACGACCGTTTCCCATGACCTGCGTTCACCGTTGACGGCGATCCTGAGCTATGTCGAACTGATGGGGCGGGTCGGCGAACTCAATGAGCGCCAGCGCGATTTTGCCGCCAACGTCAGGAGCAGTGTGGAGGCGATCACGACGCTGATCAACGACCTGCTCGAACTCAGCCGTATTGAAGCGGGGCTGGATCGCCAGCGTGAGCCGCTGTACGTCTCGCAGATCGTGCAGGGAGTGGTCAAAGGCCTGAAGCCGAAGGCGGGCGTCAGGAAGCAGACGATCACGCTGAATCTGCCAGATGATGAGCCGCAGATTCTGGGGAGCATGGTGCGGCTGCGGCAGGTCTTCAGCAACCTGGTGGACAATGCGATCAAGTACACGCCAGAAGGCGGGCTGATAGACGTGACTGTCTTTTCGGAAGGCGGCCAGCTTGTTGCCGCGGTTTCCGATACCGGCATCGGTATCCCCCCGGAGGCACAGCCGCATATCTTCGACAAGTTCTACCGGGTACCGGATGTCGAAGGGAAGTATGAAGGCTCCGGCCTCGGCCTGAATATCGTCAAGACGATAGTCGAGGCACACGACGGACGCATCTGGGTGGACAGTACCTCTCATGGCACAACCTTCACCTGCATCTTTCAGGTATTGAAGCCAGACGAAGGCCGCCCCACATCCGGGGCAGGCTGAAGCCCTGACAGTGGGACTTGATGGATACGAGTTGCGTGCTCAATCTGAATCGCCTGCCGCGCTGGTTGGCGTGGTTGCTGGCAGGGCTGGCGCGGATGATTGACGACGGCCCTGGTGAGCCGCCGGACGAGCCGTGGGTGGCGGTAGCCTCGGCGGGGAGCCTTGCAGAAGCGGATGTCATCGCTGCGCGGCTGGCCCTTGAGGATATCCCCGCATATGTCCGGCGTGAATCGGCCAGCACAGCCCTTCCGCTGACCGTGGGCCTGCTGGGGGAGATCGATGTCATGGTCCCCGCCAGTGAGGAAGCGCGCGCCCGTTCTG
>JADZAD010000245.1 GCA_020852775.1 Anaerolineae bacterium | reverse complement strand
GTCCACGTACAACCGCAGACATTGAGAAGCTCGTCGCAAGTGTAATCGATGAAAACGTCGCTCTGGGCCAGCTCGATCGCTCCGGGCTGACGCTTGGTGACCTGAAGCAGATCAAAGAGACCTTCGTCCACACACTGAAAGGCATGTATCATCCGCGCATTGTCTATCCCGGGCAGACGCCACCGCCGGATGATGACGAGGAGCCACGCGCCACCGCACAGGAGCCCGCTGAACATGAGCGCCGATCTGTATGAAGTCTATATCGAGACGGATGGAGACTATCTCTTCGATGCCGCTGCTGTCGAACACGCTGTTCTGACTGCCCTGCAGGCGGGTGGTGCACCGCCACCTGTCGCACTGACGGTAGTGGTCACGTCTGCGGAAGAGGTGCTGGCCCTGAACCAGAAGTTCGCCGGGTTGGACTATACAACCGATGTCCTGACCTTCCCGGCTGAGGAAGAACCCTATGCTACCGAGCCGGATGAACCGCCATATCTGGGCGATATTGCCATCGCTTATCCTGTTGCTGAGGCGCAGGCGGAGGAGCACGGTGTAACTCTGATCAACGAACTACAGAGATTAGCGGTCCATGGAACGCTGCACCTGCTGGGCTACGACCACGACGTCCCGGAGCGGGATGCCGAGATGCGCGGCCTGGAGGCCACAGTAATGACCGCGCTGTAAAGGGATGACAATGAGTCAGCCACTACTGCCTGAAGACCGCGCTGAGGCGCTGAAATGGCTGGTTGTCTCGCGGGCATTCAGTTTCAAGTACGCATTTGAAGGGGTGTGGCATCTGCTCCGCACACAGCCGAACGCGTGGATTCATGCCGCTGTGACTATTCTGGTCATCCCGTTGGGCGTCTTTCTGCGGCTGGGCCCATTGCAGTGGGCGCTGCTGGTGCTGGCGGCGGGCATGGTATGGTCGGCAGAACTGCTCAACACCGCGATTGAGGCAGTTATCGACCTGGTAAGCCCGGACACGCACCGGCTGGCGAAGATCGGTAAGGATACGGCGGCGGCAGGTGTGCTGGCGACGGCGTTCACCGCGGTACTGGTGGGCCTTCTGGTACTCGGGCCACCGCTGTTTGCCCGCCTGATAGATCTTCTCGTACCGGTGTAATGTTGCCCGGGCTCGCGCAGCACGCATGAAGCCTCACTTTACGGAGGGACAGCCAATGCGGGTCTTTATCTCCGGCGCGACCAGCGTTCTTGGCCAGTCGATTGTGCGGGACTTCATGCGGGCAGGGCATCAGGTGATCGGCCTGGCGCGCACAGAGGCCAGCCGGTCGCTGCTGCATGCGCTCAAGGCGACGGCCTATTATGGTTACGGGCGGGATATCGATCGCCTCGCCGATGCACTGGCTACGGTTGACGCGATCGTACATGCTGCATCGACTCTGCCCAGTACGGAAAGCCCCGTCGAAGACGAGTGGATGTTCAGCGAGGAGATCGTCTCCGGCCTGCTGCACAACCTGATCTCTGCGGCTGTTCAATCGGGGTGTAAGAAGGTTGTGCTGATGAGCAGCTATGCGATCTACGGCGATCATGGCGCGGGCTGGGTGACGGAAAGGACCACGCTGGCCCCCGTCAGCGGAATGGATGCCTATCTTGAGGCTGAACATGCCCTGCAGGAAGCAACTACGGAGCGGCACATTTCCGGGGTGATTCTACGTGCAGGCATGCTCTATGCCCCGACGCTTCCCCAGACGCAGGCGCTCTTCACTGCCCTGCGTGAGGGATTGGCCGGGCTGGGGCCCGGTGCGGACGCCTACTGGCCGCTACTGCATGTCGTGGATGCGGCGCAGGCGGCACGTCTGGCACTGGAAGGTGATTTCGAGGGACAGGCCTTCAATATCTGTGATGATGAACCGGTAACGCAGGCGGGATTGTATCAAGTTCTGGAACAATGGCTGGGCAGGCCTCCCGGTAAGAGCGGGACGGAAGATCTGTTACGCTTCATCATTTCGGGAAGCCATACTGCGCTGCGTCCTTCAGTACGCATGTCTAACCAGCGTGCCCGTGAGCAACTGGGCTTCCAGCCACGCTATCCGACCTTCCAGGAGGGGATGCGTGCTGCCCTGGATGAGTGGCTGGCGCGGCAGCATTGAATCAGCCCGCTGACGGGGCACGTCTAGCCGCCAGGCGCGACCGTCGAGAAAAGTGTGCTGTAGGTATCCACCAGCCCATCAGGCCAGGTCGTCTCTGATTCGCTCAGTTCGTAGTGGCCCAGCACCAGCACAAGCCCCTGGGGCAGCCGGGTGACTCCGATCCAGACACGGTCGTTGATCAACGGGTTCCAGCCGGATGCCGCCCAGCCGGAACCGCCATCCTGCATCAGAATGCGCTCCGCGGGGGTGCCCCCCGCGCCACCGGTGCTGGCGCTCAAGAGCGTCTCGAGGACGCTTTCCACGGGGGCCTCCGCGTCATAGTCCAATCCCCATTCAAAGGCGTTTGCTTCGGTGATGATCGACACCTCCAGCCAGGCCAGGCTGGCGGAATCCTGGAACTCGGCGCGGCTGGCCGAAGCCCCGGCCAGTGCCCATGTCGGCGGGTGCTGGATGCGGATGCCGGTCGCGCTGTCCACCGTCTCGATCCAGTCAGGGGGTACGGCGGGGGCGGACAGCGCCGCAGCGGTCGGTACGGATGTGGCTGGCAGCGGCGCGGGCAAAGCAGCCGTATCAGCAGCGGGGGATGGCCTCGCGGTGCCGGATATGGGACCGCAGCCTGCCAGTGCTGCCAGGGTCAGCATACAGGCCAGCGCAATGCCTGTGCTGGTGTGATGGTTACTCAGGCTTCGTGTCATGGCGAGGAGTATACCGCCCGGCGCACAGAAATCACCCCATCTCAGGCAGCATATCGCTGAGACGGGGGATGGTGGACTGCCGTGGCCGATGTCGTTCAGTCGGCGGCTTTCGGATACTCGGCACGGAGATCAGCAATCGGGATCAGATAGCTGAAGGTTGTCCCGGCACCGACCTCACTCTCGACCCAGATTCTGCCGCCATGGCGCTCGATCAGGCTGCGGGTAATATTCAGGCCGAGCCCGGTGCCCTGCGCCATATTGCGCCCGCTGTCAGTGCGGAAGAACTTGGTGAAGAGCTTCTGCAGGTCTTCCGGAGACATGCCAATGCCGGTATCGGTGACGTAGTGCAGCACCATTGGATGCGTTTCTCCGGTGGCCTCATCCCTGACGTTCTGCAAGCGTGCCCCGACGACGATCTTCCCCTCTTCGGGCGTATACTTGGTAGCGTTGCTCACCAGGTTGGTCATCACTTGTACCATACGTGTGTGATCGGCGAGGATCGGTGGCAGATCGCCGGGGATGATAATTTGCAGCGTCTGCTTCTTCTCGTCGATCAGCGCCTGCATCCCGCGGATCGTCTCGTCGATGACTTCCCTGACCGCGATCGGAGACATCTCCAGCCGCATCTGATTGGTTTCCAGCCGGGCCACGTCAGAGAGATCGGAGACCAGCCGTGACATCCTGTCCACGTTGGAGCGGATTGTCCCGAGGAAGTTGACCTGCATGTCGGTGATGGGGCCGACGCCGCCACCCTTGATCAGGTCGGTATAGCCTCGAATGGATGTCATCGGGTTCTTGAGTTCGTGCGCCACGAACGAAATAAATTCGGTTTTGTCCCGGTTTGCCTGTTCGATCCGCTCCAGCAGGCGCGCGTTTTCGATAGCGACCGCCGCGTGCTCCACGAGGCGCTGGACGAAATCCAGATCCGCATCGGAAAGCAGCCCTTCGATGCTGGACTCGATCACCAGCTCACCAATCGGCCTGTTCGCGCGCAGGATGGGTACAGCAATCTGTGCCACGGATGGGACAGGCGTCACCTGGACGTAGTCCGGGTCTGCCTGCGCCTGCCGGACAAGCTCAGGCTTACCACTGCGCATGACCCGCCCGAACAACCCGAGTTCCAGTGGAATGAGCGACTCGCGGTACTCATCGAGGAAAGCCTGCTGGTAACCTACCGCGCTGGCGATAGTCAGGCCATCCTCGGCGTTCGACAGCATGTAGATGCCCCCCGCGGAGGCGCCTGTGGTACGCAGCGCCCAGTCAAGCGTGATGTTCACGACGCGGTCGAAGTTCAGTGTGCGGTTGAGTTCCCGGTCGATCCGTTGGAGGTTCTGCAATTCGTCCACGCGGGCGGCAAGGGCAGCGTCGGTGGCTTCGTAGAGGCGGGCATTCTCAATGGCGACGGCGGCCTGTGCGGCAAACGTGGTCAGCAGGGCAACTTCCTCAGCCCCGAAGGGGGAGCCATCACGCTTGTTGATGACCTCGACCACGCCGATGCTGCGATCCTGAATCCGCAGCGGCACGGCCAGCAGAGACTCTGTGCGGAACTTGCTGCGGTCAGCGATGTCGCTGAACCAGCGTCGATCTTTATTGACGTCATCTACGATAACCGGCTCTCCGGTGGCAGCAGCTTCGCCTACGATGCCCGCACCGGGGGGCAGACGCTGGCCGACAAGGTCGGGCGCGCCACCCTCCACGACGCGAAAAACCAGTTCAGACGTATTCTCATCGATCAGGAAGAGTGAGCCAGCCTCCGCCCCGAGGATCTCGACGGCACTCTTCATGATCCGGTTGAGCAGGTTTTCAAGGTCGAGGGTCGAGGAGAGCTCCTTGCTGATCTCGTTCAACGTCTGGAGTTGAAGTGCGCGCTGGCGGGTTTCGTTGAACAGCCGTGCCTTGTCAAGCGCGGTAGCGGCCTGATCCGCGATTGCCCAGAGCACCTTTAACTGATCGTCGGTGAAGATGATGCCAGGGGTGTAGCTGGCGACGATCATCGCCCCCAGGGTGCGGTTGGCGGAATTAAGCGGC
>JADZAD010000244.1 GCA_020852775.1 Anaerolineae bacterium | reverse complement strand
GAGATGGCCCGGCGGTGAGCCCGGTGTTCAGAACCGGCCTGACCGTCGCCGCCCTTGTCGTGCTGGCGGGGCTGTTCAGCTACGGGCTTCGGGTGACAGCCAGTGAGGTTCCGCCTACCTGACAGAAGGCAACCTGTATTGCCCGTGTGCAGGCCCTCTGTTACAATGCGCCGCATGAAGAGTGCCGAGAAGCTCCCGATCACCATCCGCCCGACCACGCCCAGCGATTACGAACTGTGCATGAGCATCGATCACTCATGCAGCACGGACATCGTCTGGCAGATGGTCACAGATGACAGTGACAACGAACAGCATATTGCCTTCCGCACGGCACGGCTGCCGCGCTCGATGAAGGTGCAGTATCCACGCTCAGGCGATGCACTGCTGCAATCCTGGCAACTTCATGCCTGTTTCCTCGTCGCGGAGTGGGAGGGCACGGTGGTTGGATACGTCAATGCGCGGGAAGAGCGCTCGCAGGAGACCGCCTGGGTGGCTGACCTTGCTGTGGACCGCCCCGCGCGGCTGAAGGGTGTCGGCACGGCGCTGCTGCGCGCGGTGCGCCAGTGGGCCATCAGCCGCCAGCTTCGCCGCCTGATCATCGAGACGCAGACGAAGAACTACCCCGCCATCACCTTTCTCCAGAAGCGGGGACTGGTCTTCTGTGGCTACAACGACCTCTTCTATCCGAACCAGGATATTGCCGTCTTTCTGGGCCAGATTCTGCGATAGCTGTCAATACCATGTTCGACGCCATCCTCGACCGCCTGATTTCCACCGGGCCGCTGATCAACCGCAGCCTGGGCGCAGCGATTGCGATCATTACCGCATCGTTTTTCCTGTACACGCTGGTACGTGATTACCGCAACCGTATCGCGCGGATCACCTCGGCGCTGCTGTTTCTCGTCATGATCACGTATATCAGCGACCTCGGTGTGAGTTACGCGGAGGGCCTCGCCCCGGCACTGCCCTGGCTGCGCTTCCAGTGGATCGGCATCGCATTCGTGCCGGTTGTCCACCTGCATCTCTCCGATGCCCTGCTGGAGATGACCGGCCTGCCCTCACGCGGGCGGCGGCGGATCAGCGTGCGTGTGGTCTACGGGATCGCCGCGCTGCTGCTCGGATTGGCGTGGTTTACCGGGTGGATTGTGCGTGATCCGATCCCTTACCCGGCCCCGCACTACCAGCCAGGCCCCGGCTTCGCCATCTTCGTCGCCTACTTTGTCGTGGCCTTCACGACCAGCTACTGGTTCATCATCCGGGCATACCGGCGCACACTGACGAGCTTCACCCGGCGCCGGATGCTCTACCTGCTGGTGATCGGCGCGGCGCCCGCGCTGGCAGTCTTCCCGTTTCTGCTTGTCTCCGGGCGCGCCCTTGAGTCGCCGCTGGTGTTCTATCCGACCCTCGTCATTGTAGACTCCGTACTGGCGGTAATGTTCTCGATGCTGGCTTACGTGCTGGCGTTCTTCGGAACCGTGCTGCCTGACCGCGTGATCAAGGCGAAAATGCTCCAGTTCTTCCTGCGTGGGCCGGTGGTTGCTATCGCCACCCTCGGTGTAATCGTCGGGGCGCCCGGCGCCGGGCGCATCCTGCAACTGCCCGGCGATGAGATCATGCCGTTCCTGGCGATTGCCATGATCCTGTTCCTGCAGTGGGCAATCACCCTGATGCAGCCACACCTCGAACGCTGGCTGATCCACGGCGACCAGCCGGAGATCCGGCATCTCCAGCGGTTGGAGCGCCGCCTGCTGACTGGCGAGGACTTTCAGGAGATTCTGGAAACTATCCTGACCTCTCTGTGCGATTATCTGCGGGTAGAGTCTGCTTTTGTGGCATCGATCAGCGCGGAAGGGCCACGGTTAGAGCGCGCGGTCGGGTTGCATGATGCACTTTCCTCAGCCTTTTCTCAGCAGGCGGAGACGCTGCTGGCGGATGAGGCGCTGCAGAACGATCCCGGTACGATCATTGCGCAGGGTGATTTCCTCACGTGGAACGGCTACTGGCTGATTCCGCTGCACTTCCGGCACAGCAGCAATGAGCGTGAGCCCCGGCTGGTTGGGCTGCTCGGTGTAGCCAGGCCGCTTAATGGAGATGTAGAACCGCTGGTGGAGCACCAGCATGTACTGATGGGGCTGGCAGCGCGCACCGCCGAAGTGCTTGAGGATCGGCGCCTGCAATCTGACCTGTTCACCCGGCTGGAAGGCCTGCTTCCGGAGATCGAGACACTGAACGGCGCACGCACTTTACCGCGCTACGGGGACGCCGCAACACTCGCTTCGGTTGACCGGGCCGTGCTGGAGAGTGATGACTTCGTCGGCGCGGTGCGGGACGCCCTGCAACATTACTGGGGCGGCCCCCGCCTGACCGACTCCGTACTGATGCGCCTGAGCGTTGTGCGCCGCGCAATGGAGGCGAACGATGCGAACCCGCAGCGGGCCGTGCGGCAGGTGCTCCAGGAAGCGATCGAGAACCTGCGTCCGGAAGGCCAGCGCAGCATGACCACCACGGAATGGATCCTCTACAACATCCTGGAGATGCGTTTCATCCAGGGGCGCAAGGTGCGTGATGTAGCGATGCGGCTGGCAATGAGCGAAGCGGATTTCTACCGTAAGCAGCGCGTTGCCATCGAGAACGTCGCGGAGATCATCGCCGGGATGGAACGCGCCAGCGAAGACGCGCCCGCGACTGGCAACGGGGCCGTGGCGCCGAGCGATGACCGGCCTAGTCCCGCCCCCTGAAGCCCACCCCGACCACCAGGATCAGCAGCGCCATCACGCCAAGCATCACGGTTGAGAATACACACATCCCGGCCAGCACTACGACGAATGACGCCATGGCGTCCGCAGGGCGGGCTGGCTGCGCCCGGAGTTCAGGCGGCAGGCCCGGCGGGTACGGCCCGGGCGAGAGGCCGGGCGGATACACCGGCGCAGGGACAGGGGTCGGAAAGCGGGGCGCGGAGGCAGGCGGCCGGGCAACCCGGATAATCTCTCTGACCATCTCCAGCACAGGGGCCTGGCCTTCGCTGCCATCGACGACGATGAAGGTATGATCGACGATAAGCGTTGCGCTGATCCACGTTTCGCCGCCGCGGGTGAGGTCTTCAACCAGCACATCGACACCATCCACCATCTGTATCTCCCCCGGCGTCTGGTAGTCAATGTCATCCAGCCACTCAGCCAGCGTCTGGTACGGGCCAGGGCTCTGCACCACACCGATCCAGTAAGCACCATCCGCGCTGGTGTAGTCAAATGACGCGGCAGGCTCACTCCCCGGCGCGTAATATTCCTCTAACTGACCGAATTCCCCGGGGTCACGAATACTGGCAAGGTCGAAGGTATAGCCATCTGGCAGATCGAGCGGGATCAGCAGCGTATACGGCAGATCGATGCCGTCCGGCTCGGCGGCGTATTTGCCATCCGCGGAGACAAATGGCTCATCCGGGGGTGGGCCATCCGGCTGTTCAAACCTGAACGCACCCTCCAGCGGCAGGGTGTAGTATGGGGCTTCGAGCGTCTCAAGCAGTGCAGACGGCTCCGCCTGAGTCTGGCTGACTTCGACAGTGTAAGGCGCGAAGGTACATGCATCTTCACTGACGGCACGTTCGTTATTCTGCACGATGAGGTACGCCTGCTCGTAGCGGGCAAGGTCGATCACCAGCGGCTGGTCGCCGCTCAGGGCGTACAGGTCGGCGACAGATGCGCCGTCTGCCTGTCGTACCCCAACCGCGACCACCGTGAGCGGCACTTCGAAGTCACGCACGCGCACGTCCACCGGGCGGTCGCCGTCTATGCGGATGACATCCGCGCCGAAGCTCTGTACGCCGTCAGACGGGGTGAAGCTGCGCTCTGCCGCACTGGTCACGCCTTCAAGGCGCAGGGGCGGATAGTCCATGCCATTGTCATACTGCCGCAGCAGATTATGCACGGCAAACCCGATCATTTCCTGCTCAAGCGACGTATCATAAGGGGCCAGCGCCGTGTCGATAGCTTCGTAGGCATCCTGCAGGCGCATGTTCTCCCAGACGGAGCGGACAACCTCGGGGCCGAACTGTTCCGAGAGGTAGCGCAGGAACAGCCACGAGGCGTACCAGCGCAGGCCCTCACCAGCGCGGCTGCTGTGAGCAGGCAGGCACAGGTCGGTGTTCTGCACGATAAGCGGCAGGTAGCCGGGCGTGCCTGACGCCTCACCCATGATCTGATATTCCATCCACGTCGCGCCGGCTTCGTACATCCAGAAGTGAGGGTCCAGCGCATCATAGCCGCTCTGAAGCACATGGTTGAACTCATGCATGATGGTCGAGCGGGCATAGGTCAACTGCTCCGCGTCCGACGAACCGGCTTCAGCGAAGTCGTTGTCGAGGACCATGAACACGAAAGAGGCATTCCGCTCAGGCGCATCCGTGAGAGGATTATCGCCAACGAAACCGCCATCAGGCGCAACCAGCCCCGCCACGCCGATACTGAGCAGATCACCCAGGTACACGTCAATACGATCGTCCCCACCGATCATGCCGTCGATAGGTGGGACAGCCCAGCCCATTTCCGTAATCTGAATTGTGTAGGCATCCTCCAGCGCGCTGCCGACGAACTCAACGAAGTCAGAAGTACCGCTGATGTCCGCATCGGTGGCGGGGACGGCGCTCGCCCCGACCAGCGTATAGTGGATCAGGAAGTGCGTAGTGGGGTAGGCCTGTGCCTCAGGCAGGATCGGGCGACCGTCACCATCCACTTCTCCCTGCGCGGCAGAAGAATGAGGCACGGCAATGCTCACCAGCAGCCCAATCGCTATCGCAAGCATCACCTTCAGCCACCAACCCCTCATCCACCCGTCCTTACCTGCAACATGTGCCCGGTGCCAGCCGGGGCTCGTACCCATTATAATAGCACCCTGCCCTTTACACGCTCCTGGAGCTGATTACCAGGCCATGCAGACACACCGCAACATCCGGCTGATGTACTGGATCAACTTCTTTACCGATTTCCGGCTGTATTCGCCGGTCGCGGCACTGTACTTCACGCAGGTCAGTGGCTCACTCGCGCTGGGGATGAGCGTGTTCTCCGTCGGGATGCTGAGTGCGGCGATCTTCGAAGTGCCGACGGCGCTCGTCTCTGATCTCATCGGGCGGCGCATGACGCTGATCCTCGGTGCGATCGCCAGCCTGAGCGCACTGGTGCTCTACGCGCTCGGTGGGACTTACCTGGTGCTGATCGCCGGGGCGGTGGTTGAGGGGCTGGCACGGGCCTTCTGGAGTGGGAACAACGACGCGCTGATCTACGACAGCCTCGCGCTGAACGGACGACAGGGGGAATACGCGCATACACTGGGACGTACCAGTGCGATGTATCAGATCGCGCTGGCGAGTTCGGCATTGCTCGGCGGGCTGGTCGCCACGCGCTCTTTCACACTGACGTTATGGCTCTCCTCCGCCGCGCAGGCTGCCTGCCTGCTGGTCGCCCTGTTCCTCACTGAGCTCCCGCGGCAGGCAGCACGTGAGGCAACGGCCTACAGCCATCTGCGTGACGCGCTGCAAATTTTCCGCATGAACCCGCGCCTGCGCCTGCTGAGTCTGTCGTCGATCCTGGCCTTCGGGCTGGGCGAGACCGCGCACCAGTTCAACGTGGCGTTCTTCGCCACGCTCTGGCCGATCTGGGCGATCGGGCTGGCGCGCGCGCTGGCAAACGGTATGGCGACTATCGGGTTCGCCTTCGCCGGGCGCGTGATACGGCGCTTCGGGGCGCTGCGGGTGCTGCTGGCGGACGATGCCTATAACCGGGTAGCGGGCATCATCGCGACGGCCTTTCCCACACCGGCTTCACCTGCGCTGATCTCTGCCGGTTCACTGTTCTTTGGCCTGTCTATGATCGCGCAGAACGATCTGCTCCAACGCGAGTTCAGCAACGCGCAGCGAGCAACGATGGCCTCACTGAACGCGCTGGGTGGGAGCCTGTTCTTCGCGGTGATAGCCGTGATCACCGGGGTGCTCGGCGACCGGCTCGACCCGGGCCGGGCACTGTTGGTCATTCAGGCGCTGCTGCTCTCGACCGCGCTCCTGCACTGGCGGCTGTTCCGCAGCGCGCACTGAGGCTACCACGCGCTCACGTCGAAGATCGTCGCCAGAAAGTCAGCCCGTTCCTCGGCGGTCATCGGGCGCGGCTGTGCCCATTCCTCGTTCATCCCGGTGAACAGGATCGTCGAGATGTGCCGCCCCTCGTAGAAGACATGCTTGTCGGCAAACATCTGCCGGTTCTCGATATAGTCCATCTGGTCAAAGAACAGATTACCAATGCCGTAGTGCACGAAACGACCGCCGGGGAAGCCGAAGCCCTGCGGCTGGTGCGCCTGGCTGCCGCTCACGATGTCCGCCCCGGCGTTCGCCAGCGCGTCGAAGTCCGCGATCTGCTGCCCGGTCGCTTCGTAGCTCGGCGTCTCAAGGTATTGCAGGGTGACTATCACCACGTCGGCCTGCCCATTAGCTTTAAGAGAGCTGACCTGCGCGGTGATCGCGCTCCAGTCGTCACACGGGGCCGCGCCGGGTGTGGCGTCAGTCGCCCAGACGGGGAACGGCCCGGCGGAGTTACAGCCGACGAAGGCGAAGCGCGTGCCGTCCGGCGTCGTGAGGATACGCGGAGTCCGCGAATCGGCCAGGTCGCGCCCACCGCCATAATAGGGTAGGCTGTTCGTATCGTACAGGTCAAGCGTGTAGAGCAGCGAGGCGTCGCCCCAGTCCTTGATGTGATTGCCCGTCAGGTCAACGATGTCCAGCCCAATGTTCTGGAGCAGCGTGAAGTAGTCCTTCTGCGAGCAGAACGTTGGCTCACCGAACCAGTCCGGCTCCGGGCAGTCCACCGCATACGAGGATTCATTGCTGGTATGCAGGATGTCGGCATCCGCGAAGAACGGCAGTATGTTGGCCGCCGGGAAGTCGATGCCCTTGAGTTCGACCTGCATCGCGGTGGCCCGCGCGATCGCAGTCGTCCCGGTGAGCACCACGTTCACGATCTTCGCCGGGTCACGGTTGGTGGTGGGCCATGCGCGGCTGCTCCGCAGGGACTCCGCCGCCTGACGGCCAGCCTCTGTGCGAGCGATCACGCCGACCGGGATTGTCAGCGGATAGGCGCTCAGATCAAGCCCCCGGTCGAGCACCGAACGACCATCGAGGGCCAGCACCTTCCAGCGCGGCTCCAGTGACTCAAAGGCCAGCACACCGAGTGCGGGCTGATTGGCCCAGGCGATGTCTGCGGCGTCCGCGGGGCTGGCAATCAGCAGGGCGTTGCTGTCATAGGGCGCACCGAGCAGCGTTATCAGGATGGTGGCGGCGTCAGAAGTAACGACGATCTTCGGTGGGGCGGAGAAAGGCAGGCGTGAGGCGTCTCCCGTCTGCCAGTAGGACTGCAGAGCACCGAACTCGATGCCATCCGGCACGGTAGGAAAGGGTGTGGCGACCGCATAGACCCACTGCGCGCTGAGGGCAGCGTCCGGGCCGGGGTTGGGCATCACCGTCAGATCGGCGGCGTCAGCGTTCTCGGTCTGGACAAGGCCGGCCTGCGCCAGCACCGGGGAGATGCGCTCGACGATCTCCGGCGGCGTCCCCGGCTGGACAAAGAATGCCGGTTGAGCGGATGGCGGGGCAGTCAGCCCTGGCACTTCCGGGGTCGCTGAAGCAGCAGCCGCCGGGGCCTCAGCCGCCGGAGCGGCTGGGACCACCGGCACGGCACATCCTGCCAGCATCAGGGCAATCAGGGCGGAAGCCGCCCGGTTCAAGCGCGTTTGTCTGGCCACTTTCACCATCCCGCGGCATAGAAGCCGATGTATTCTGCGAGATTCGCCCGCCAGTAGTCCGGCCCGTACTGGCCCGGACGGCAGGTGTAGGTATGAGGAATATGGCGCGCCTTCAGCGCCGCATGCAAATCCGCCGCGCGCCAGGCACGTTCGTCATCAAGGCCGCAGTCAAGGTATAT
>JADZAD010000243.1 GCA_020852775.1 Anaerolineae bacterium | reverse complement strand
GGTTGATCAGGCGGGCCAGCCAGTCCCGCGTGTAGCCGCTGATACTGAGGAGCAGGTCAGCCCGGCGAAAGGCCGGGGCGAACACCAGCCGTGAAAGCGGCGTTTCCAGCGGGCGGATCGCCCACGAACCGAACACGGAGAGCACGAACGGCATCCGGTGCGGGGCCGCCGCCGCAACCAGTGGGGCGTAAAGCTCGACCGGGCAGTGCACCACATCGCCGCGATCGAGGATATGGCGTAACTGCGGCGCGAGCAGCAGCGTTCGCAGCGTGGTGGCCCGCCCCTGGAAGAGGTTTGGCAGCAGGACATGATGCTCACAATCAGCCAGCCCGGGGTCAACCTGTGGGTTGGCTGTCACCAGCACCGGCTCGATCCCGGCCCGGCGCGCCCCCAGTGCGACCTCCACCGTATATCGGCTCCAGCCGTCACGGCTGACCGCCTGAGTCGTCACATAACACACACGCACGGGTTTATCCTCCCTGTGATTGGGCGGCCAGTTGGTCGAGAATCAAGCGGGCGCGGGCCTCCCAGGTATAAGTCCGCACGTCACGGGAGGCCTGCTCACCCAGCCGGGCCCGCAGCGCCGGATCATCACGCAGGCGGCGCAGTGCGGAGGCCAGTGCGGGGGCATCATCCGGTGGCACGAGCAGGCCGTTGTCGCCATCACGGATGACTTCCACCGTGGAGGGCAGATCACTGGCAACGATTGCCCGCTCCGCCGCCATGTACTCGAAGAGTTTGAGCGGCGAGGTGTAATACGCGTAGAAGTCATTCCACGGCGAGGGAATCGTGCACACATCGAAGGCCCGCAGGCAGGTCGGAACCTGCGCCGGGGTGACCTCACCGGGAGCGATCAGGAAGCCTGGCGGCGCACCGAGCGCCTCCAGCCGCGCCCGTACCGGATCGAGCGCCAGTGCAGGGCCCCCGACCAGCACCAGTCGGGTAGACGCATCCTCGCGGTGCAACAGCAGCGCCGCCTCCGCGAGCGTCTCCAGGCCCTTGCCCATACCTTCCAACCCGCTTACAAAACGTCCCAGGTAGCCGACGATAAAAGCATCTTCCAGCCAACCCAGATCACGCCGGGCGGAAGCCCGATCGGGCATCCCGGCGAAGCGCCCCAGCCGGACGCCGTCATGCGCGGTGATCACCCGCCCCACTCCATCGAGCGCGCGGTGTCGTTCTGCGAGATGGCCGGTCAGCGCGACCACCAGCCCGGCCCGCCGGGCCAGCGCCCGCCGGATCGAAGTCCCCACACGGCTTGATGGGAAGGTATGCGCCTCGAACGCCATACGGGCGGCCCGGCGCGGCCAGAGCAGCGCCAGTGCCAGCAGCAACACCGGATCGCGTGAGAAGATCACCCCGTCCTGTTCACGGCCCAGCCGCAGGGCCAGCCTGATAAGATACTGTGCCATGATCAGGCGCTCCGCCAGCGCTTCCCAGCGGCGCGCCAGCCCCGCCGGGAACCTGCGTGCCAGCGGGTACAGGTCCAGTGTCTGGAGCGTCTCGACGTGAAAGACAGGCTCGACCGCATAATAGTCCGGGATGTCAGCCGGCGACAGGCCGGGCGTGTTGGCCCGGCCCGGCAGGAGCAGGGTCGTATCCGCGCCGGCCTGCTCGAACGCCTCGCACATCTGCACGATCTGGTAGGCATGCGCTTTCGGGCCAGGGATGCGGGCGTTGGCGACGTAGAACAGCTTCACCAGCCGAGCGCCTCCAGCACACGCGCGGCGATCGCCTGCTCGCTGAAGGCTGACTCCATGCAGGCGCGGCCCGCCGCCCCCAGCCGGGCCCGCAACCCGGCGTCGTCCGCCAGGCGCCGGATCGCCTGCGCCAGCGCCGGAGCATCACCCGGCGGGGTAGCCAGCAGGTGTTCGCCCGGGGTGAACATCTCGTGCAGCGCCGGGGTATCGCCGGTGATCACCGCCTTGCCCAGCGCAAGCGCCTGATAGACCTTGTTAGGGACGACCTGCGCCGCCTTCGCTGTCTGCCCGAAGATACCAAGCGCAATATCCGCCTGTGCCACCCGCGCCGGCAGGGCCGCCGGGGCAACCGGCTCGCTGAATACCACGCGCTCCACGAGGCCAAGCTCACGCGCTAACACCCGCATCTGCGGGAAGGTCTGCCCGTGCCCGATCAACTCGAAGCGCAGGTCAGAATGTTCGCGCAGCAGGGCCATCGCCCGCAGGATGGTCTCGATGCCGTGCAGCGGGATGTATGTGCCGTAGAACTGCACCAGCAGTGGGGACTTCCCGGCGCTCAGGTCAGGCTGTACCAGCCATTCGCGTGGGGCGCCCACCGGCACGGTGAAGAACCGCCCGGGCGCAACCCGGAACGTGTGGGAGAAGTACGCACCGTGCGCGGCGGTATCCACCAGCACCGGGTACGCGCCCAGCCCCGGCAGGTGCAGCGCCAGCGCGTCGAGCAGCCAGTAGTACAGCGCCGCCGGCGAGTAGCGCCCGGCGGTGGCCCGATCGTGCACCGCCGTGTTGTAGAACGACACAAACGGGTCGATGACCAGCTTCATGTGGCTGCGCCGCGCCAGCCGCCCCGCCAGCCACGCCAGCGATGCGTTGAACTCCGCCAGCAGGATCGCGTCGCAATCCGCCGCCACCTCTGTGAACAGGCGGGCCAGTTCACGCGCCCGCGCGCGGCTGCCCAGTTTCGGCGAAACGCGGCACTCGATCACCTCGACGCCCAGCGCGGCCAGCCCGCGCCGGATCACAAGATTGCGTGGATATTCCGGGTCATACGCCCCGAAGGTACACAGCCGCCGTATCATCGCTCGCCACCCTGTCTCTCGTGGATGACCTGCTCGAATACCCCGACCAGCCGACCAATCAGGCCGGAAAGCCCGTACTGGTCGCGCATACGCTCACGCAGCGCAAGGCCCAGCGCGTCCCGTTCTGTCTGCTGGAGGCGCAGCAGCGCCTCCAGCCGCCCCGCGACGCCCTCCGGGGTGAGGGCGACGGCATGCAGCAGCCCGGACTGCTCCGCGAGCAGTGGCAGAAAGGTAGCGTTATGCACCACCGCCGGCACACCCGCCGCGAAGCTCTCCAACACCGCCTTATCGACGCCGCCCGTCGGGCAGAGGTTGGTCGTCGCCGTGGCGACCGCGTAGAGCGCCGCCACCCGGTCATGCGGCACCGCGCCGAGGAAGCTCACCTGCCGGGTGATGCCGAGGCGTTCCGCGCGCTCGTACAGGCTGCGCGCATAGGCCTCACCGTGCTCCGGCGTCGGGCCTCCGGCGATCGTCAGGTGGGTTTCTCCGTGCCCTGTACGCGCCAGCAGCAGGGCGAAGGCATCAAGCAGGACTTCGTAGTTCTTGATCGGGGAGAGCCGCCCCACGGCGAGGATGTGTCCGGGCCGGGGCGCGCGCTCGACAGCAGCATAGGCCGCCATGTCGATGCCGTGGCCGAGGACGATCACCTTCTCGCCGGGGATGCCGTAGCTCTCCGGTGAGGCGGTGACGATGCGATCGGCCAGCCGGTGCACGATCCGCAACTCAGCCGTGACGTTACGATGGGTGTACCACTGCACGATGGGCAGGCCATAACGCCGGGTGAACGGCGCGGCGACCAGCGTATAGCGCGGGATCATATGTCCGAACACTACGTCTGCCTGCGGCACGGCCTGTGCCAGCGCCCGGATCAGCCCCACCAGCAGCCCGGCGCGCCCCCTGTTGCGCTCTTTGCCCATCGACAGCACTCGGACGTTGCCCGGCAGGTCGTGATCCCCCTCTTCAAGGCAGATCACCGTCAGGCGCCGGACACGGCTCGCCAGTTCCGTGATCCAGCCGTGGGCGAAGCCGAGCAGCGGGTCGGCGCGGCTAACCTTCTGTGTCAGCATCAGGACGTGCATAGCGTTCCCGTAAGTAAGCCTCGACCCGTTCAAAGACCTCATCGGCACTCAGATCGTCGGTCAGGAGGTAGAGATCGGCGTGTTCGCGGGCGTGGGCCAGCCGTTCAGCCTGCGCCGCGAGGCGTTCCGCGCCCCAATCGATGCGCCGTCGCTGCCGCGCCTGCTCAATCGTCACATCCAGGTAGACCAGCACATCCGGGTTGGTGATGTGCTGCCACATATACGGCACATACGAGTGTTCCTGCGCCACATGGCGCACCCGCCAGCCCTGCGCCTCCAGCCGCCGGACGAGCGTCGATTTGCCCGCGGTGCAGGGCCCGACAATCGCCACAAGCGGGCTTCGCGGTGGCATCTCTCAGCGGCCGCCCGGCTTGTTCCAGCGGGATGACACATCGCGGATGGTCTGCGCGTCACTGATCACCGCGAAGGAGTCCCCGACATGCAGCCGTACCTCCGGCGCGGGATGGACATCGACGGTGGTAGTGTTCTGTACCATAATCACGGAGAGATCGAACTCACGCTCGACTTCCGCCACGCTCGCTCCATCCAGCCGGGAACCCGGCTGCACATCGAGGCGGCCCATCACCAGCACCCGGTCAGCCACGGTGAATGAGTGCATGATCTCGGTCGAGGTCGCGGCCCCCGCACAGGCCGGGGCCGCCATCGCCGAGGCGCTGAAGACCGCGGAGATGTTGAAGTTCTCGGCGATGCTGCGGGCGAACTGGTCATCGAACATGCGCATCACCACCCGGATGTCCTTATTCAGCTCGCGGATGCGGCTGATCACCTGCAGATTCACCAGGTCGTCATTCGTGCAGACGATAATCGCGCGGGCCTTCTCAATGCCCGCC